>NZ_DBMAFI010000037.1:0-32516 GCF_057864385.1 Bilophila sp.
CAGGGTCGAAGTGTACCCCGAGACGTTTTTTTATTAAATACAGAAGCGGATGCTTTTATCCACTTGAAAGTTATTCCCTGCAGGAAAGGACTTATATAAGATGACAATAGAGATGTTAAAAGGAAAGATCCACAGAGCAACCGTTGTCCAGGCGGAACTGGATTATGTAGGAAGTATCACTGTGGATGAGGAACTGCTGGAAGAAGGCGCCGCGCCGTGCCCCATGTCCTTTGAGCTGGCGGGGCCCCGCAACAGGATCTACTTCGATCCGAGCAAGACGAAGTGCGCCATCGTGACCTGCGGCGGGCTGTGCCCGGGCATCAACGACGTCATCAGGGCCATCGTGATGACGGCGTACAACGCCTACCACGTCCCGTCAGTCCTGGGCATCCGTTACGGGCTGCAGGGGTTCATCCCTTCCTATCAGTATGATGTGCGTGAACTGACGCCGCACAGCGTGGAAGGCATCCACGAGTTCGGCGGGACTATCCTCGGCACGTCCAGAGGGCCGCAGTCTTCATCCGAAATCGCCACCGCCCTTGAGCGCCTGAACATCAGCGCGCTGTTCATCATCGGCGGCGACGGGACGATGAAGGCTGCGGCGTCCATCCAGCAGGAGGTCGCCCGGCGCGGCAAGCACATCTCCATTGTCGGGATTCCGAAAACCATCGACAACGACATCAATTTCATCCCCCATTCCTTCGGCTTTGAAACGGCGGTGGACAAGGCCGCCGACGCCATCCGCTGCGCCCACATCGAGGCCGCCAGCGTCTTCAACGGCATCGGCATCGTCAAGCTGATGGGGCGCGAGTCGGGCTTCATCGCCGCCAACGCCTCCCTTTCCATGCGTGAGGTCAATTTTGTGCTCGTCCCTGAAGTCCCCTTTAGCCTTTACGGGGAACGGGGCTTGTTCCCGGCTCTGGAAAAATGCCTTGCCGAGCACTCCCACGCCGTGCTCACCGTGGCGGAAGGGGCGGGGCAGGATCTGCTTTCCGAGCACGAAACCCGCTGCGACGCTTCGGGCAACAAGGCCCTCGGCGACATCACCGGGTTCCTGCGCGGGAAGATCGCCGAATACTTTTCAGCCAAAAAGATACCTTACTATCTCAAATATATCGATCCGAGCTACATGATCCGTTCCGTCCCCGCCAACGCCAACGACAGGCTGTACTGCGGCTTTTTGGGCCAACATGCCGTGCACGCGGCCATGAGCGGGAAAACGGGCATGGTCGTAGCCAACATTATGGACAAGTTCGTCCATCTGCCGCTGGAGCTGGTAACGCGCAAGCGCCGCACCATGAGCGTGCGTTCCGACCTGTGGCAGTCGGTTTTGGAAACGACCGGGCAGGGGGACGTGATGGGCACGTCCCCCGAACCGGAACAACATCTGTAAGGAAGTCGAGGCTGAACCATGAACGAGCGGAAATTGCGGCAGCTCACCGAGCTGAGCAAGGAAGCGAGGCAGTTGCTCACCAAAATGATCGGCCAGATCGGCGTCGGGCATGTGGGCGGCTCCCTGTCCCTCATCGAAGCGCTGGTCTACCTTTATTATGAAGAAATGCGCGTGCGCCCCGAAGAGCCGGGCTGGCCCGACCGTGACCGCATCGTGCTCTCCAAGGGCCATGCCGGACCCGCGCTGTATACCCTGCTGGCCATGAAGGGGTATTTCGATAAGGAAGTCCTCCTCACCCTGAACCAGCCCGGCACGAGGCTGCCGAGCCATTGCGACATGAAGCTGACCACGGGCATCGACATGACCGCGGGCTCGCTTGGGCAGGGGCTTTCGGCGGCGGTGGGCATGGCGCTGGCGGCGCGCATGGAGCGCAAGGATTACCGCGTCTACTGCATCGTCGGCGACGGCGAGCAGCAGGAAGGGCAGATCTGGGAAGCGGCCATGTATGCCGGGAGCCAGGAGCTCGACAACCTTGTCGTGCTGGTGGACGACAACGGGATGCAGATCGACGGCTATACCGACGCGATCAACGCCGTGCGCCCGCTCGACAAGCGCTGGGAGGCGTTCGGCTGGGCGACCCTGTGCATCGACGGGCACAACTTCTCGGATCTCGAAGCCGCGCTGACCCATGCCCGCACCATCAAGAAGCGCCCCACCGCCATCATCATGGCCACGGTCAAGGGCAAAGGGCTTTCGGTCGCGGAAGGCAAGCTCAGTTCGCACAACATGCCCCTGTCGCCCGAAGACGTCGCCGCCGCTTTGCAGGAACTCCAATAAGGAACGAGGAATGCCGTCATGCTTGAATCTCAGGAAATGCGTAAGGTCTATTGCGATACGATGATCGCGCTTGCCAAGGAGGATCCCCGCATCGTGGACGTCGAGGCGGATCTGACCGGCGCGCACGGCATGAAGCCGTTCAAGGCGGCCTACCCAGACCGCTCCTTCAACGTGGGTATCGCCGAGGCCAATATGGTCGGCGTGGCCGCCGGGCTGTCCGCCTGCGGCAAGATCCCCTTCGTGCATTCTTTCGCCACGTTCGCCTCCCGCCGCTGCTTCGATCAGATCGCCATCTCGGTTTGCTACGCCGGACTGAACGTCAAAATCGTCGGCTCCGATCCGGGCGTCGGCGCGGAACTCAACGGCGGTACGCACATGGCGCTTGAAGACATGGGCATCATGCGCACCCTGCCGGGCATGACCGTGTTCGAGCCCACGGACTCGGTGCAGCTCCGCAAGGCCCTGCCCGCCATCGTCGAGCACGAGGGCCCGGTATACATCCGGCTTTTCCGCCGTCAGGCCGAAAACGTCTTTGACGATGGCTACGAGTTTGATCTCGGCAAGGCCGATCTCCTGCGCGACGGTTCCGACGTGACCCTGATCGCGTCCGGCGTCTGCGTCGCCAACGCTTTGCAGGCCGCCGAAACGCTGGCTCAGGAAGGCGTATCCGCCCGCGTGCTCAACATCCACACCGTCAAGCCCATCGACGCCGACGCCGTCATCAAGGCGGCCTCCGAAACCGGCGCGCTGGTTACGGCGGAAAACCACAGCGTCATCGGCGGCCTCGGCAGCGCCGTTGCGGAAGTGCTGGCGGAACAGCGGCCCACGCCGCTGGAACGCGTCGGCGTCAAGGATCATTTCGGTCAGGTGGGCAAGGCGCCCTATCTGATGGGCGTGTTCGGCATCACCGCCGCGGACATCGCCAAGGCGGCCCGCAAGGCCGTCGCCAGAAAGTAGCCGCCCCCGGCGTTCCGCCGGAACCATCCCGTTTCATTGGTTTCACCGTTTCCCCGCCCGTTCGGCGGGGGGGCTGAAGTCATACCTTTTTTCGGACTCAAGCAAGGATTGCATATGGATACCGTAGGCATTGTCGGACTGGGGGTTATGGGAAGCAATTGCGCGAAAAAATTGATGGAAAGCGGGGCCTCCGTAGCCGGGTACGATCCGTATCCACCCGCCGTCAAGCGCGCTTCCGAGGCCGGGGTGAGCATGTGCGGTTCTCCGGCGGAACTGGCGGGCAAGGCTGGGGTCATCCTGATGTTCGTCCCCGGCCCCGCCGATACGGAAAAGGTCGTGCTCGGCGAGGGCGGGATCGCGTCCGGGGCCCCTGAGGGCACCGTGGTCGTCAACATGAGCACGGTCGATCCGGGCGTGAACATCCGTATGGGCGAGGCGCTGGCCCCCAAAGGCATTGATTTTGTGGACGCCCCGGTCATGGGCAGCCCGTCCGGGGTTGGAAGTTGGGCTTTTGCGCTCGGCGGCTCGGATGAGGCCCTCGCCAAGATCAGGGATGTGCTCCTCGTGCTCAGCGGATCGGAAGAAAAACTGTTCCACATCGGCCCGCTTGGGCACGGCAACAAGCTGAAGCTGCTCAATAATATGATGCTCGGCGCGATCAACGCCTGCGCCGCCGAGACTATGGCGCTCGCCGAGCACATGGGGCTGTCCCAGAAGACGCTCATCGACGTGGCGGTCGCCGCCAACGCCCGCGTGCTCAGCAACGCCTACAAGGAAATCGGTGCCCGCATCGCCGAGGGGCGGTATGACGAGCCCACCTTTACCGTGGACATGCTCATCAAGGACAACAGGTTGTGCCTCGACATGGCAAAGGAGTACGGCGCGCCGCTCATTCTGGGCGCGGCGGTGGATTATGTGCATCGGATGGTTTCGGTTCAGGGCTACGGCGCGAAGGATCACGCCGTAGCATGGAAGGCCGTGGCGAAAAACTGGAAGGCATAGGGCCTGCGGGCGGTTCCGCAGGGCGGGCACGCCGCGGAACGGGCCGTCCGTGTTTTCCGGGCACGCGGCGCGTTTCGGGCGGCTGTGCCCGGACGTATCCCGAATGCTTTTTTGAGGGTGCCGGCTTCCAAATGGTTCTTCCCCAAAAGCACATGCCCTTTGCATGGGGCATAAGGCAAGGCTGTGCCATAGGAAATGGTTGATGTTATTCCTTTCAATTCTAGATCGTGTCGTCAATTAGATGTAATTCATTGGAAGTATTTAATTATTTTTAATAATTTCAAATGGTTATATATCAAATGGCAACACGGCCTAAGGGAATAGCCAATAAAATCCCCCAACCATAAAGCCATTGACGGGGAAATGAGAGAAAAAGCTCTCCTTTCACCATGCTGTGGGGATGGAACAACCACATTCTATGACAGAGCCTAAGGCAAAAACCGTTCAGTGGCAGCACTCTCGCTTCTTTTAGCCGTGGGGACATCCCAGGGGAGGTTTCATGCGTATTCTCGTAACGGGCGGCGCGGGCTTCATCGGTTCCCATCTTGTCCGCGCTCTGCTGCGGCAGGGCGACGAAGTCGTCGTTTTCGACCGTGTTCCGGTTCCTCATCTGTTGCAGGACATCATGGATTCGATCACCTACGTGCAGGGCGACAGCGCTTCGGATCTCGATCTGTACCGGGCGGTGGCGACCAACGGTATCGAGGGGATCTTCCATCTCGGCGCGCTCATGGCGGGCGTGTGCGAACAGAATCCGCCGCTGGCGTTTCAGGTGAACTTCCGCTCCACGCAGGTGCTGCTTGATGCGGCGGTGGCCTGCGGGGTGAAGCGGTTCTTCTTCATGAGCTCCATCTCCCTGTACAGCCCGACCTCCGTCGAACCCGTGCCGGAAGACGCGCCCAAGGATCCCGCCACCATCTACGGGCAGACCAAGCTGGCCGGGGAGCACCTGCTGCGCTGGTACGCCGACAACCACGGCATCGACAGCCGGGGCATCCGTCCCACATGGGTCTGGGGGCCCAACCGTACCAACGGCCTGACCACGCAATATACGACGGGGCTTGTGGATTCCATCGCCAGAGGCGGCGAGGTGCACGTCGACAACCCGGACGAGCGGGGCGACTGGATCTACATCCATGACACGATCAAGGCCATGCTGCTGGTCTGGAACGCCGAAAAGCCCGCACAGCGCTTCTATACCGTCTGCGGCAGCGTCCACACGCTTCGGGAAGTCGCGGAACTGACCAACCGCCTCTGCCCGGAAGCCAAAGTCACCTATGCGGAACACAGCGCGAACACCTCGCCGTATGCGTGCTCGTTCGACGATTCCGCTATCCGGAAGGAGCTGGGTTACGCGCCCGAATGGTCCATCGAGGACTCCGTAAAGGATTATATCCGCGTGGTCATGGGAAGAGATTAGCGATTGGAATGATCGACCGTCGGGGCGGGGAAGGCCTTTTGAAGAAGAGGCTTTCCCCGGCTTCAACCTCTTTCCTTCCCAAGACTTTTGAAAGGAATGTGTATGGCCGTATTGCTTGGTGTCTGTAATTGGGTGCACCCCCTGCTGCAATCTCCGTCATGCTGCAAGAAGCTGAAGGAAGCGGGGATCGATGCGATCCAGCTCGATTTGGGTTCTGCGGAGGAAGATTTTCCGCTGTCGTCGCCGGGCATACAGCGGCAATGGAAAGAAGAGGCTGAGCTATACGGCATCCGGCTTGACGCTGTAGTCGTGCTGGCTGTCCTGAAGCACGGCATGACCGCCGAGCCCGGAAGCGAACGGCGCAATACGGCGGAAAAGGCCATTGCCGCCGCCGTGGACTGTGCCGCCGACATGGGCATTCCCCGGATTGTGCTGCCGAGCTTCAAGGCGTCGGCTATCCGTAACAAGGACGATCTGCGTGAGACGGCCCGCTGTTTGCGGCTGGCCTGTGCGCTGGCGAAACACCGGGGCATTGCTGTAGCCACGGAAAATCTTCTTGATGTTACGACGATGAAATCCCTTTTGAATATCGTCGCCTACGATAATCTCTGTTCCTGCCTCGACCTGTCTCATTTTGTCCTGCGTAGGCGGGAAGACGTGTTTGAGGCCTTGCCGGAACACCTCGCCGTGTGTTGCGGCGTGCATCTCAAGGACGGCATGTACGGCGAACCCGGAGTCAGGCCCCTCGGTGAGGGGTCATGCCGCGCGGGTGAGTTGCTCGCGGCGCTGAAGCGGGAAGGGTACGATGGGCCGCTGTTCCTCGAAAACCGTTATACGGAGCCGGTTTTCGGCTCGGATGCCCTGTATGCGCTCAGGCGCGATGCCGAGTATGTCCGTCAGGCTTTTCTGTAACGGCTGTTGCCAGTTTTGGCTGTAACGCATCGCGGCGTTTCAGAAACATGCGGCCTCTTTCCTGAGCGTTTTTTTGAGCGCAACGCCGTTGAGGGAAACGTACCTGCCGGGCCACGGTTTTGCAGTATGGCCTGTTGCCCTTGCGGGATTACGGTATCTCTGGGCGGGGCCTGAGCCCGTTTGATGCGGAACGGCGCATGTTTTTTGAAACGATACGGAACCTTTTGAACAAAGGATAGGTCAGATGCCTCTTACCGGACCTCGGGACATGTTTGCGAAAGCCCTTGCGGGCGGTTTCGCCGTGGGCGCGTTCAACATCAACAATATGGAAACCGTGCAGGGGATTTTGCAGGCCGCCGGGGACGAGCGTTCCCCCGTGATCCTGCAAGTCTCCAACGGGGCGCGCCAGTACGCCGGGCGGGGTTATCTCCGCAAAATGGCCGAAGCCGCTTCGGAAGAAACCGATGTGCCTTTTGTGCTGCATCTGGATCATGGGGCCGACTTCGACATCTGCAAGGCCTGCATCGACGATGGGTTCACTTCGGTCATGATCGACGGCTCACACCTGCCTTTTGAGGAGAATGTGGCCGTCACCCGCCGCGTCGTGGAGTACGCCCATGACAGGGGTGTCTGGGTCGAAGCCGAACTCGGACGGCTCGCCGGGGTCGAGGAAACCGTTTCGTCCCGCGAATCCGTTTATACCGATCCCGAAGAGGCAGAAACATTTGTAGCCCGTACCGGATGCGATTCGCTTGCCATTGCCATCGGGACGAGTCACGGCCCCTGCAAGTTTTCGGGGGAGGCGCGGCTTGATTTCGAGCGCCTTGACGCTATCGCCGCCCGTCTGCCGGGCGTGCCGCTGGTGCTGCACGGCGCGTCGAGTGTGCCGCAGGAGGCCGTGGCTGCCGTCAACGCGCACGGCGGGAATGTAGCGGGAGCCTCCGGCGTGCCCGAAGACCTGCTTCGCCGCGCCGCCGCTTCCGCCATTTGCAAGATCAATATTGATACGGATCTGCGGTTGGCCGTCACCGCCGCCATCCGGACCCTGCTTGCGGAGCGCCCCGAAACCTTCGATCCTCGCTCCTATCTGACCGCGGGCCGCGAAGCCGTGCGCGAGATGGTCCGGCATAAGATCCGCGCCGTGCTCGGTTCGTCCGGGCAGGCATAAGCGTTCGGCGTCCGACCCCCCGGACGCTGGGCAGGGCGTCCCCGCGTTTGCGAGCCCTCGGGGACGCCCTTTCTTTTTGCCTCCGGTTCATGCTTCCGGACCGCCGCTTCCCGCAGAAAGAAGGGCATCGGGGAGACGGTGCTTCCGCCGCATTCCCCCACATCATGGGCTGGAAGTTTTTGTCCGGATACTGGGTTTTTAGGCTGGCCTGAAAGCGTGTTTTTTTGTTCCGCAATGTGAAGGAGCGTTTTCACTTTTTCAAAGTGGGAACGCTCTTTTGCTGCGTACGGGATCGGTATGCCGTTACCGGGCAATGCGTGTTTTTGGGTGTGAAATCGGTTCGTTCCGTAGCGGGTGGAGTCTCTTTATAACTCTATCGTACTAAAAATAATGTTTATTTTATTGACGCACCATACCGTGTGAAGGATAGTATGGGGAAAAAAGGAGACAGTCATGTCATACCGCATAGTCAAAAAGATCGTGACGGGCCGTCAGGCGATAGACGGGGCCGGGGTACATCTGGTCCGCGTGCTCGGCTCAGGGACGATCCGGGACTTTGACCCGTTCCTCATGTTGGATGCGTTCGACTCGCTGAATCCTGCGGATTACGTGCGCGGCTTTCCGCTGCACCCGCATCGCGGGATTGAGACGTTTACATATCTGGTGAAAGGCGAAATCGACCACAAGGACAGCCTTGGCAACAGCGGGCAGATTAAAGACGGCTGCTGCCAGTGGATGACGGCGGGCGGGGGCATCCTGCATCAGGAAATGCCCAAGGCATCCCCCCGGATGCTCGGGCTCCAGCTCTGGATCAACCTGCCGCGCGACAAAAAAATGGTCCATCCCAAATACCGCGACATCACCCCCGACGATATCCCCGTCATTGAGGAGAAGGGCGTGACGATCCGCGTCGTCACCGGAAAATACGGCAATATCGGCGGCGCGACACAAGGCGAATACGTGGACGTGCAATTCCTTGATGTAGAGATGGGGCCCGGCGGCACGTGGGAGATGGAGACTATCCCCGGCAATACCGTGTTCTCGTATCTTATGGAAGGTTCGTGCGCCTATGAGCCGGAAGGTGTGATCCAGCCCGCCCGGCGTGCCGTCCTCTTCTCGGATGGGGACAAGATCCACCTCCATGCCGGTCCCGAAGGCGCCCGTATGGTCATCGTTTCCGGCAAGCCCCTCCGCGAGCCCGTAGCATGGGGAGGCCCCATCGTCATGAATACCGATGAAGAGCTGCGCAACGCGTTTATGGAACTGGAAGAGGGGACGTTCATCTGTCATGGGTAACATTCTGCGGCTGTTCCGCCGTTAAAGGTGCGGGCGTCCGTTCCAGCAGCTGCCCGCGCCTCGCCCAAAGCCCTCCTCACGCGTTCCCGCGGGATGGGGCGCTTCAGCCTTGAAAGGCAAACCCAGCCTGAAAGGAGCCCGTTTTTGGGGGAGGCGTTTTTCCCCCGCCTTTGCCGAACGGGAATCCGCAGGGCTTCCCGCTTTTGACAATGCCGGAAACCGCGCGGCGGAGAGCCTCGCGTTCCGATACACAGAGAAACATCAGGAGGTACAGAATGCACCATTCCCGAGTCATGGCAGGCGCGATGACGCTGCTGCTTCTGAGCGCTCCGGCTTCTTGGGCCGCAACGCCGCAAAAGGAAAAGGCGGTGACCACTGCGGAACCGTTTGAAGGGGTCGTCATTGCCGAAGGCCTTTCCGCTCCGTGGGATATGGTCTGGGGGCCGGGCAATCATATTTGGGTTTCCGAGCGCGAAGGGAGCCGCATCACCAGTGTGGATCCCGAAACAGGCGAGAAAAAGCTCGTCGGCAGCATTCCGGACGTGAAGGTCGGGCCGCAGCATGAAGGCGTGCTCGGCATTGCCCTTGATCCCGATCTCGGCAAAAACGGCAGCAAGAACAACGTCTATGTCGCGCATACATATATGGACGGCGGCAGGGAACACGCCCGCATCGTCCGGTTCCACTATGATCCGCAGACCCGGAAGATTGCCGATCCCAAAGTAATCCTGAGCAACATGCCCGCCGGGGATGACCACAACGGCGGCCGCCTGCGCTTCGGGCCCGACGGCAAGCTCTATTATTCCATCGGGGAGCAGGGGCACAATCAGGGCGCGAACGTCTGCAAGCCCATCGACGCCCAGCGTATCCCCACCAAGGCCGAACTCGACGCGGGCGATCATTCCGCCTATGCGGGCAAGGTGCTGCGCCTCAATCCCGACGGCGGCATCCCGGACGACAACCCGGTCATCAACGGTGTCAGGAGCCACGTGTACACCTACGGCCATCGTAACCCGCAGGGGCTTGTCTTTGTGGGTGATCTGCTCTTTGAGGCCGAGCACGGCCCTTCGTCAGATGATGAGATCAATCTCCTCGTGGCGGGTGGCAACTACGGCTGGCCGCACGTCGCCGGGTTCCAGGATGATCAGGGCTACGTATACGGCAACTGGTCGGCGGCCCCTGACTGCGAAAAGTTGGCGAAGAGCTACTTCCCGACCGATATCCCCGCCAGCGTTCCGCAGCAGAAGGAAACCGAGTGGAAGGCCGAGGATTTCCGCGAACCCATCAAGACGTTCTATACCGTGCCGAATTCGTACAACTTCCGCGACGGGCGTTGCGGCGACATGGCCTACCTGTGCTGGCCGACCATCGCGCCGTCGAGCGTCGCCTACTACCCGGCGAACGGCCCGATCCCCGGCTGGGGCAACTCCCTTCTCGTGACCAGCCTCAAGAACGGCGCGCTGTATCGTGTACCCCTCAATGCCGACGGCAAGACCGCGCAGGGCGACGTGACCAAGTACTTCCATACGCCCAACCGCTACCGTTCGGCACTCGTCTCGCCCGACGGGAAGACCATTTACGTGGCTACCGACGTGCGCGGCAACGCTCTCGGCAACGACGGCAAGCCCGTCAACGACATGAAGAACCCCGGTTCGATCATCGCGTTCATCTACGACGCCAAGCAATAATTTCCGGTAAGGAACGTACGGAGTTCCTGATGGAGGGAAACCTTTCTGGAGAGAGGTTTTCCTCTTTTGGTTTTCTTTACCTTTGCTGTGGCATCCGGCTGATAGGAAAAGCGGAATGGTGGGAACCTCTCCCGCGTGGAAGATCCGGAAATGTGATGAAGAGAAGGGGAGGCTCACAAAGAAGTATTCGCATGGCTCCCTCTTCTTTTTTCTATGAGAGGAGGCTTGGGGCTTTGGCTCCCATAGAGTTGGGGAACCGTATCCCTTTGCTTCGCAAGAAAAAAAGATCCTTTCCGGATGGCCCATTCAGCGCCGTGCTTCAAGCGGTTCCGTTGGCGGCCTCGCGGTCAAAGGAATCGCGGCACAGGTCAAGGGCGCTTCCCCTGCCGGTGCGCGGTTTGCCGGACGGCTCACCTTCGCGTTCAAGCAGGGTGGGCATTTCCCTTCCGGCGCGCCGCTCGTACCTTGTGGAGCACAGGGAAAGCGCCCTTGCCGGGGGCCGGGAGGAGCCTCCGGGGGAGGCCCCGCTTCAGGCTTGCTTCGGTTCGGGTGTCCGTTTGCCGCCCAGTTTGCTGGAAAGGCCCATGAACACCGTATAGAAAAACGGGGCGTACAGCACGGTGAGCAGCGCCGTCGCCACCATGCCGCCGAAAACGGCAGTACCCAGATATTGCTGGTTGATCGCGCCTGCGCCCGTTGCCCAGAGCATGGGCAGGGCGCCCACGGCATAGGCCAGCGAGGACATGAGGATGGGCCGGAACCTGACGCTGGCGGCCTTGTGCGCCGCCTGCATGGGGGTCATCCCCTGTTCCCCGTAGCGGCGCGCGTACAAGACCAGAATCAGCGCGTTTTTGCTGGACATGGCGATGAGCAGCAGCATCCCGATCTGCACATAGATATTGTTGTCCATGCCGCGCAGCATGATGGCGGCCACGGTGCCGAACAGCGCCAGCGGGATGACCAGCAGCACGCCGAGGGGCAATATCCAGTTGGCATACAGCGCGGCGAGGATCAGGTAGACCAGCAGGATCGCCAGACCGACGGCAATGGCGGCCTGCCCGTGGCTTTTTTCTTCCTGAAAGCTCATCCCCGTCCACTCGTAGCCGAAACCTTGGGGCAGTACCCGCCCGGCGATTTCTTCCATGGCCTTCATGCCGGCGCCCGTGCTGACGCCGGGGGCGGCGCTGCCTTGCATGGATGCGGAAGAGTAGAGGTTATAGCGCGTCACGATGCTCGGCCCGCTGACCTGCTGGACGGAAGCGAAACCCGCCAGCGGCACTTCCTCGCCCTTGCCGTTGGGCACGCGCAGGGACAAAAGGTTGTCCGCCGTGCTGCGGTAGCGTTCGGCGGCCTGCACGCGCACCTGATAGTTCTGGTTGTATTTGCTGAAGGTATTGATGTACTGGCCTCCGAACGCCGTTTGTATGGCCGTGAAAAGCTGCGGCAGGGCAATGCCTTCCGTCATGGCCTGCGTGCGGTTCACGTTCAGGTAGAGCTTGGGCGTCGAGGCGGAATACAGGGACATGACATGCTCAAGGCGCGGATCTTTCGCCGCCGCTTCCTCGTAGGCCCGTACCGCCGCCTCCAGCGCCTGAGGCCCGCGGCTGGCCCGGTCTTCGATCATCATGTCGAAGCCCCCGGCATTGCCGATGCCCATGATGGGCGGTGGCGGGATGACCATGAATTCGCCTTCGGGGATTTGGCCGAATCCCCGGTAGAGTTCGTCCATGATGGCGTACTGGTTGAGTTTGGTGCCGCGTTTCGCCCAGCTTTCAAAGATCACGAAGGCCGTCACCGCATTGGGCAGGGCCGCGCCTTCCAGCATGGAAAAGCCGCTGATGGTGACCCATGTTTCCACGCCGGGCGTGTTGGCGAACACCTCATCCATGCGGCCCGCCAATTCCGAAGTGCGCGGGCTGGCCGCGGCGTCGGGCAGCTGCGCGCTCACAAGGACATACCCCTGATCCTCTTCGGGCAGGAAGCCCTGAGGCAGGGTTATCAGCCTCCAGACGGCAAAGGCGGCGAGGACGCCGTACGTCAGCAGGGCGATGGCGGGCGAACGCAGGGTGATCCCCACAATGCGCATGGCAAAGCCGTGCAGGGCGTTGTACCCGCGGTTGAAGACCCGGCAAAAGACATTGCCCGTCGTCACGTCGGCCTTGTCTTCCGCAAAATCGGGCCGTTCGCCTTGCGGGGCGTCGAACGAGGCCGGGCGCACGGCTTTCTGCTGGCGGAGCAGCAGGGAGCATTCCGTGGGCGTGAGCGAGATGGCGAAAACGGCGCTGAGGAGTGCCGCGCCGCCTATGACCAGCGCGAACTGGCTGTACAGCTGCCCGGTGATGCCGGGGAGCGTGGCCGCCGGGAGGAATACGCTGGCAAAGACGAACATCACCGCCACGATGGAGAGGAACAGATCCCTCATGCCCGCGAGGGCGGCCTCCTGCGGCGTCAGCCCCCGCTCCAGATGGGACATGGTGGCTTCCACAACGATGATCGAGTCGTCCACGATGAGCCCTATCGCCAGCACGAGCGCGAAAAGCGATATCATGTTCACCGAAAAACCGGCGATGTTCAGGAAAACGAACGCCCCCATGAGGGTCACGGGAATGACCACCGCCGGGCCGACCGCCGCCCGGAAGTTCTGGAGGAAGACCAGCACGACCAGCATGACCAGCACGATGGACTTCACAAAGGTCAGATATACTTGCGTCACGGCGATGGAAACGAAGTGCGACGTGTCGAACGGCATGGTCCAGCGCATGTCGGGCGGGAAGTCCTTGGACAGCTTTTCCATGGCGCTGCGGATGTTGGCGGCGGTTTCAAGGGCGTTGGCGTCGGGCAGCTGGTAGATGGCGATGAGCGCCGCGTTGTCCCCGCGGATCTGGGACTGCGCCCCGTAGGACTGCGCCCCCATTTCGATTTCGCCCACGTCGCGCAGCCGGATTATCTGGTTGCCGGGCAGCGTCTTGACGATGATGTCGCCGAATGCCGTGGGCGTGTCCAACTGCCCCTGCATGAGCACCGTCAACTGCATGGCCTGCTTGCCGGAATTGGGCCTGCCGCCGACGTTGCCCGCGGCTACCTGGACGTTTTGCTGGCTGATGGCCTGATTGACCTCGTCCACGCTCACGCCGAGGTAGTTGAGCTTGTCGAGATCCAGCCAGATCCGCATGGCGTAGAACCCGGCCCCGAAAGCCTGCACCTGCCCGACCCCCTTCACGCGGGAAAGGACGTTTTCGATTTGCAGGTTCGCGTAGTTGGCCAGAAAAAGGTTGTCGTAGGAGCCGCCGGGGGAATCGAGGGCTATGACCTGCAGGATGGAGGGGGAATGTTTGGTGACCGTGACCCCTTGCTGCTGTACGACCTGCGGCAGCAGCGGGAGCGCGTTGTTGACCAGGTTTTGCAGCAATACCATGGCGATATTGACATCGGTCCCCAGCGCGAAGGTGACGGTAAGGGAATAGGTGCCGTCATCGGCGCTGGTGGAGGACATGTAGATCATGTTTTCCACGCCGTTGACTTGCAGCTCTATGGGCGCGCCGACGGTCTTGGCCACGGTTTCCGCGTCCGCGCCGGGATAGCTGGCGGAAACGGCGATCGTCGGCGGGGTGATGTCGGGATACAGCGCTATGGGAAGGCGCGTCAGCGACACGATGCCCAGAATGACCGCAATGATGGCAATGACGTTGGTAAAAATGGGATTTTGGACGAACAGGCGTGTAAACATAGGACATTCCTCATACTGCTGGGGAAGTGCCGACAGCGCGCGGCGGGGCGTCACTGCGCGGTGTTGGTGACGGCCATGCCCTGCCGGATATGGGCCATGCCGTCATAGATAACCAACGATTCCGGGGTAATCCCGCTGATGACGGCAATACGGTCACTGCCCACGGCGGGCCCGGCCGCCACGGGGACCATGCGGGCCCGGCTGTCCTGCCCGATGACGTATACAAAGGACTTTCCCTGATTCTCCAGCACGGCCTGCCGGGGGATCACCATCACTTCGTCCTCACGCTCCGTGGGGACCTGAACCCGTACGAAAAGGCCCGGAAGCAGCTTGCCGTCCGTATTGGGAAAAACGCCACGCAGGGCGAGCGTCCCGGAAGAGGCGTCCACTTGCGGGGAAATGTAGTCGAGCTTCCCCTTGATGGAATAAGGCCCATCCCCGACGGCCAGTTCCAAGGGGATGGATTTGGCGTCGTCGAAGCTGTTCAGAAGCGGCAGGATGCTGTCCGCCGGGGCTGTAAAATCGGCATAGACGGGATCCTGGGAAACGATGGAGGCAAGCGTTCCGGTCTGCGGGCTGATGACGTTGCCGACGTCCACTTTATGGCGCGACACGCGCCCGGTGAACGGGGCCTTGATGACCGTATACCCCAATTCGATGCCCGCTTGGGTCAGGGCGGCTTGCGCGGCGGCGACCTGCGCTTCGGCATTGCTCAACTGTTCGCGCCAACTGACCACCGTGGCCTGTGAGGCCGCCCGTTCCGCGTAGAGCTTCCGGTTGCGGGCGTATTCGACCGCCGCCCTGTTCCGCACCGCCTTCTGCGCCGCCAGCGTGGCCTCGGCCTGCTGCCGTTTGGCTTTGTACATCGTGGGATCAATGACGAACAGGGTGTCCCCTTCCTGCACGAGCGCACCGTCCGCATAGGCTATTTTTTGGAGCGTGCCTTCCACCCGGGCCACAATGTCCGCAGTGCGCACGGCCTGCGTCATCCCCGTGCTTTCCACCAGCAAAGGCACGTTCCGCCGCTCCGGTTTGACGGCGGCCACGGGCAGAGGTTCATCCGTTTCGGCCTTATGCGGCGTGTCGTTGCAGCCGGCCAGAACAAGGCAGAGGGCCACAGCGAGCCCCGGCAGTCCGGGCAGGAGGGACGCAGGCACGCGGGTGGGGTTTTGGCGAAGGGCTGTTTGGGAGTCGCAGCTGTGCATATCAGTAACCTCTGTGCGTTTCGGCTTGTGGGATCTCGGACTGTCCGGCAACGGGGGCGCTTTCCATATCGCGCAGCATGCCGCCCCAGTCGGTACGCTTTTTCATCGCGTCGACGGTGGCCTTGGGCAACGGCAGGGGCTGGGGCTGCCAGCCGCCGCCCAGGGCCCGGAACAGGGCCACGGCTTGCAGCGCCGTGTTTCCCGCTGCCGCCGCAACGCTGTTTTCTTGCTGGTATTGTGTGGTCTGGGCCGAGACGACCGTGGTAAAATCGGTGCTGCCCGCGTTGTACTGCTCAAGCGCCAGCTTGGTGGAGCGCCCGGCGGCTTCTGCGGCCTGCTGGAGCAGGGTCAGGCGCTGGCGGGAACGGATGAAGGAGCTCATGGCGTCCTCGGCTTCCTGTAATGCCCGCAGCACCGTTTGTTTGTAGGTGACGAGGCTTTGCTGGAAAACGGCGTCCTGCGCGCGCACGGCATTGTACAGCCGTCCGTAGTTGAGGAAGGGCAGCACCAGAGACGGCGAGGCGCTTGCGGTGAAGGCGTTGTGCGAGAAGGTGTCTCCCAGCGTGAAGGCCCCGACGTCGCTTCCCTGGAATCCCAGAAAGCCGCTGATGGAAAACGAAGGGAACAGCGCCGCCTTGTTGATGCCTATACGCGCGCACTGGGCCGCCGCTTCCTGTTCCGCCTGCCGTACATCGGGCCTTCGGCGCAGGAGATCCGCCGGGACGCCTATGGCTATGTCCAGAGGGATAAAGGGCTGGGCGGTGCGTTCCGCCGCGTATGGCATTGCCCCTTGAGGAAGCGTTTTCCCCGCTGTGGGCCCGGAAGACGCCCGCGCTGTTCCGGGAGCCGTTTGAGGCGGCTGCGGCATCCAGTCCGGGGCCAGTTCCGGTATGGGGCCGGGGGGGATGCCGAGCAGCACGCACAGGGCATTGCGGCTGGCGATCAACTGCGCTTCCAACTGCGGGATGTCGGCTTCCGTATTCTTCTGCATGGCGACGGCTTGATCGTAGTCCCGCCCGCTTGAGGCTCCCAAGCGGAACATGGCTTCGGTCAGGCGTACGGATTCCTTCTGCGCCAAGCTGTTGCGTTTTGCGATTTCCAGTTGTTTTTCCGTCGTGCGATAGCTGAAATACTGTTGGGCGACATCGGCGCTGAGGGTTACGAGCGCGAGCTCATAGCCCGCATGGGCGCCTTGCAGGGCGGCTTTGGCGGCTTCGGCGTTGCGCCGGTACTTGCCCCAGATGTCGATTTCCCACGTCGCCTGAAAGCCCAGATTCAGTTGCTGGATGGTGCCGGGCTGCGAGGGCTCGCCCGGTTGGGGCGCATCGGCGGAGCGGCGGCTGGGGTGTTCGGAGCCGTATGTTCCGGTGAGCTCCTGCGTCTGCGGAAAGAAACTGCCTATGGCAACGGCATATTGCGCGCGGTACTGTACGATTTTCAGCAGGGCCGCCTCGATGGTGGGGCTGGAGAGGCGCGCCCGCGTCACAAGCTGGTTCAGGGCGGGGTCATTGAAGCTCTGCCACCATGTAGCCAGGGAAACATCCCCGGCGAGGGGGGGCTGCGGGTCGCCCGCATCCCATTTTTCCGGCATGTTTTGCATATCGGGCCGCTCGAAGTCAGGCCCCACGCTCCATGTGGAGCACCCCGGCGCCCCGATCAGGCATAGCGTCACGATGAGCGATTGGGCTATGCCCGTTTTGAGCCCGTGGGATCGCGTTCGGGAGGAACGGCTGTGGAATGGGGAGGGATTACAGGCCAATGCAGTAGAGAATACGTTGTTCGGCATACGGCATCCTGAATGCAAAAGGATCACGGCAAGGCTTCAAGCAATGGTGGAGGGATAGGGAGCCCTTTTCCTTATGAATAGCTCGTTTTGGGCGAACTCCCATGATTACTTGAATGATTCTCATGAGGTATGTGGAAGGAACACGTTTTGGGGCGGCAATGCCGCTGGAAGGCATCAACGGGCTGACGCCGTGCGCGAAAAAAGGTGCCGCGCTCTTGGAGCGGGGCACCTTGTGGGGCCGTGTTAACGGAATCCGCCTGATGAGGGCGCTTCTTTTTGTGTTATCGGAGCAGCAGGATTGCCGCCCCGGTACAGGCTATGATGGAGCCGATGATGGAGTTGGGGGCGGGGATGCGGCGTTCCATGATGCCGGTGATGATAAGCAGGGCGATGGGTTGAAGCCCGATGAGCATCGCGGCGACGGCGGCGGGAAGATAGTCGAGGGCGACGCACGAAAGCCAGATGCCCCCGGCGGGGCCGAAAAGGCAGCCGAGCGGGAAGAGCTTGAGGATGCCGGGGTTGGCCTTGAGGTTCCCGAACGCCGGACGGATGGCTCCGAAGGCAAGCCCGACCGCCCAGATGCCCACTGTGGAAATCGCGTTGCGGTAGAAAGCCAGCGGCAGCGCGCCGATGCCCTCCTGGAGGGCCTGCTTGGAAAAAACGATGCCGAGCGCGACGAAGACGGCGGCAAGGAGCGAAATGATGACCCCTTTGTTGCGCTGCCTGTTGGATACCGGGGGATTATGGGCGTCCCGCTGTTCGGAGAGGATCACGAGGATCACCCCGCATGTCGCCACGAACATTCCGAGCCAGCCTTGCAGCCCTATATATTCGTTCAGATAGATGGAGCCGAAGAGGGCGGTGAAGCACGAGGACAGCGATTGGCATACCTGCGCCGGGCGCAGGCCGATGGTCAGCGCGCCCGCGTATTGGCAGGCGTCGCCTATGATGATCCCGAACACCCCGGATGCCGCCGCCAGCCAAAACAAATGCAGCGACGGAAGCCACAAGTCGCCCGTAATCAGGCAAAAGATGCCGAGCACCACGCTTGCCAGCGGCTGCCGGATGAGCATGACCGCCGGTATCCCCACCACCCTTGAGGCCGTCGTATGGACGACGCACCCAAGGGCCCATGAAAAGGCCGTCGCTATAGCCAGAAAAACGCCGAACCCGGACATACGACCCATCCCTCCTGAAGTTCTCGCCCTGCGTAGCACGCCTGTTGCCGCATGTCATCATCTTGTCAGGCCGTGTCGTCGTTTAATATATAATTATTTGAAATTATTGAAACAATATTTTATAATTTGAAAAATAATTTAAAAATTTCAATAGATTATATCTAATTAACGGCACGGCCTAGAGCGGCATCCGGGAAAGGAAAGTGGTTCAGCCCGGAAAGCGGAACGTGCCCCGATCCATTTTTGCGGCGTCCAGAACCCTCTCTTGCCCATGAAGATAAAAGACTTTTTTCATTCGCATCTGGTGGGGAAAGCTGCATGTCTGGAGAGTGCCCCGCTGTGAATGAAGGGGGGAAGGCGCTTTTGCGGAAGCTGGAAACGGGGGAAAACAGGGCCGGGCGTTCCCGCCTGGCAAAGGGCCCGGCGGGTCGGCGGATTGAGTACAGGAAATGCAGGCGGCTGTTTTCCACTCAGATTCACGTCCGGGCTGATGCCGCTCCCGCTGTTCTCTCCATTCGGGAATGGAGGAAGGGAAAATGGAGGAAGGGAATCGGGCTAGGCAGGATTTGCAGAGGGACAGGATTGGGCAGGGACGTCGCCTCGCCGTACTTCCTGATAAACGTGAAGATCGGCAAGGTGATCGATCCGGGGCGGTTCCGCAGAACCATGTACGGCATTACCCCCAATAGGGGGTACGCGGATTTTCCGGTGGGGCGGCATCGGCCCCTTGAAATCGGGGGCTCACTCAAGAACCAGATAAGATGCGGTGCCATCCTCCAAAGCGGAAAAAATTTGATCTGTCTGAGAAGTATGCAGCATCACAGGCATTTTCTCGTCCAGATGAAAAGGCCCGCCCTCCTCACCGTTTCCCCCGGAGGGGCAGGAGCGTAGGCCATTCAGTTTCGGCCGGGTCCAGAGTTCTCTCTCTCTCTCTCTCTCTCTCTCTCTCTCTCTCTCTCTCTCTCTGCGGTTGGCGCGGGGATGCCGTGATCCTCGTGCTCGGAAAGCCACGGGACAAGCTGGCCGCCGGGCAAGGGCCGGGCATAATAGAAGCCCTGTATGCTTGTTGCCCCAATTTCTGAAATGATTTTCGACTGTTCTTGGTTTTCAACACCTTCAGCGACGATCGCCATGTTGAAGTGGCGGGCAATGTCGATGACGGCCTTGCATACCTGCCGGTTGCTTTCGGACGTTTCGAGGTTCTTGATGAACGAACGGTCGAGCTTGAGGGTACTGATGGGGAGATGGGTCAGATAGCTCAGGCTGGAGTAGCCCGTGCCGAAGTCATCAAGCGCAAAGCGGATGCCTTTATCCCGCAGTTGCTGCATGACGCTCTTCACCTGCTCAAAGGAATTGATGAGCACGCTCTCGGTGATTTCAAACTCAAGCTGCTGCGGGTTGATGCCGTGATACTGGATGATTTCCACAACCCTGCTGACGAAATTGGTCTGGAGAAGCTGGATGGCGGAAATGTTTACGGCGACTTGGAAAGGGAACCCCGCAACACTTGCCATATTGAGAAGCTGGCGGCAGACGGTGTCGAGCACAAGGTAGCCGACATCCACGATGAGGCCGGTCTCTTCGGCCACAGGGATGAATTCGGAGGGGGAAATAAAATTGCCCGCAGCGTCCCGCAGGCGCAGCAAGGCCTCGGCTTTGCGGAACAGGCCCGTGCTGATCTCGAAAACCGGCTGGAAATGCACCTCAAAATCGCCGTTCGCCAGCGCGGATCGGATGAGGATTTGGAGCAGCTTCTTGCGGGAGAGGCGCTGATCGAGTTCCTTGTTGAACTGGTAGATGCCGCGGCCTTCCTTGCGGGCTTCGGCAAGGGCGAGCTCGGCGTGGGTGATGAGGGTGCTCGGATTGGTGCCGTCTTGCGGCGAAACGCTGATCCCGGCGTCGATGTTGCAGGTGTACTCAAGATCCTCAATGGTGAGCACGCGTATGAAAGAGGCCCTGACGGACTGGGCAAGGCGTTCGGCCTGCGGGCCGTCAGCGCCGGGAAGCAGGACAAGGAAATCGTCCCCACCGGAACGGTAGAGGCTGCCTTCAGGCACAAAACGGGCAATGGACAGGCTCACGTCCTTGAGCAGGAGATCGCCTTTGGCGTGGCCGAAGGTTTCGTTGAACAGCTTGAAATCGCTGATGTCGAACAAGACGACGGCACAGTGCTTGCCCTCGCGCAGCATGTGCTGGAGGTTCCTGAGCGCGGCCTGCCGGTTGGGGATGTCGAGCAGGGAATCGTGGTAAGCCATGTGCTCAAGCCTGCGGGCGTGGAGCATGCGCTCGGTGATGTCGATGCCGCTGACGAGGTAGACCATCTCATCGTTGAGCCAACGGATTTTTTTATGGCGAAGCTGGAGATAAATCTGTTGGCCGTCCTTTTCGATGAGGCAGTCCTGACCTTTGAGGATGGCGCAGTCGATGCAGGGCTTGTCGAAACGGAAAAAGGAACGGTAGCAGGATGAACCGGGTATGCATTCAGGCCGGATGCTGCGGATCTGGCGGTTGGCGAACAGCACCTCATGGCGGAGCGGGTGGACGACGAAGAGGTAGGCGTCCACGTTATCCATGATGGTCTGGAGGGCTTTGCGTATCTGCTCTTTTTCGCGGCGGCGCTCCTCTTCAATGAATTCGGCGTCGATCCGAAAACGGTCGGCGGCCTGCTTGTCATAGAAGTTCACCCCTGAACGCTGGCTGCATGCCTGAGCAGCGCGGTCAATGAGGCCGGAAAACGTGAGGGCGTCGTACGGCGCGACGGCGATGCCGATGGAAAATTCCACGGAATCGGGCTCCCCGTCGAAAGCGCAGGCGGCGCCAAGCGCCCGCTGAAGGCTGCGGGTAAGGTCGGTCACTTCGCGGAGGGACTCGTATTGATCGGCAAAAAGGATAAACGAACCGGCGCGGCAGTGGATGGGCACATCGTTCTCGCGGGCGAGGCTGCGGAGGATGGCCCCCGCGTGCTGAAGGAAAAGGTTTTTCCAGCGGCTGCCGTGGCGCTGTTCGATTTCGCTGAGGTTGCGGAAATCCACGAGAATGAGGGCCTGTAAGTTGAGGCCGGTGAGAAGTTTTTTTTCAATAATGGCTTGCCCGGCTTCGAGCGTGTACAACCCTGTCAAGGACGAAATTTGTGCGGGCTGGAGCGGCGGGAGATCCCGTGCGGCCTTGGGGGTGACGTCCTTTAGCGCGCCGATGATCCTGTCTTCGCCGGCCCGGCCGCGCAAGACGGTCATGCGGGCCTCGGCCTGCCGCCATGTGCCGTCGTTGTGGCGTATCCGTACGGAAAGGCAGTCGCAGCCAGCCAGCTTGCCTATGGCTTCCATATGTTCATGGACGATGGCGAGGTCGCTGGGGTGAAGCAGGCAGATGAGATCCTCCGCACTCCTGAAGTGATGGCGCGGGTGGCCGAGGAAGCGCTCCACGCCATCGGAAACGGCGAAGCCGCCCCCGGATACGGAACGTTCCCAAATGATGTCGGATACGGCGGGGTCGCGGGGGAGGATGCCCGTAGAAGAGGCGGGCGGGAGGTTGGAGGCGTCCCTAAAGCCGCCGATGAGATACAGGGGCGTCCCGCTGCCGTCGCGCAGGCTGCGGGCGTAGGCATCCACGGGAATCCAGCTCCCGTCACAGCCGAGGCTGCGGATCCGGCGTGAAAAGGTATCCTGCCCCCCGGAATGGAGCGAATCAATGTCGGAACGGAATAAAGGCCGATCGTCAGGGTGGATCGTTTCGTAGGCTTCTTCAGCCGGGAGGCATTCGTTGGCGCAGGCAAAACGGGAATCACCGGAAAAAATACAATCGGCACCCGGAGCACAGGCCTGTTCCCAGACGATTTCGGCTGAGGTATCTCCAATAACCTTATGGAGATTAAGAGAAGATGCGGCTCGCTGCCGGGCCGGAACCCGCACTTGGGAAGCGGCTGCGGCCTTAGAAGCCTCATCCGAAGGGGAGGCGCAAGTCGGTTGATTCTGAGCTTGCCTTGCCATTAAACGTCCTTAACAGGTGCATCTCTTCACGCCAGACAGAAATTAACATGCTCCGCTCTAAAGAGCAAATACAGAATAGATTGTATGTTATATTCATGTATTGGCGGTACGCCTTGAGCGCGGCACGTCACGCCTGTCCGGTGAGGGGGACAGGCGTCTTCGGGGCATTGTTGAGGCGAAGGAGGGAGAGGTCAGGTTCGGCCGCACTCCTTGGGGATGTACGTTGATCATTTGGTAGGGGTTCGGTAGAGTTCTGTGGTCACATCATTTCTCAACCGCCCACGCCCTTTATTAACCATTTTTGAATTATTGTCAATCAAAAATGGAATTTTCCGGCCGGATCCGGCAACGACGATCCGATTGCGCCCTGCCGGAGGAAAGCAAAGGGGCTGCGGGCTTTGGATGCACGTTGCCTATGGAATCATTGCAGGAACGGCTGAAGGCCGTACGGGGCGCCATGACACAGAGCGAATTCGCCACACGTCTGCGGACGCCGCTCACCACGCTTGGGAGGTACGAACGCGGCACCAATATGCCAGATTTGGAGTTTATCATCAACGTATGCTCCGTTTTTGATATATCTCCCGGCTGGCTGCTGTTCGGGCGCGGCGCGATGCGCGAACGGCATAAAGAGCTCTCTTCAGGATGCGACTGCCGCCAGTGCCCACTGTTGTTGAAGGACTTGGATGAGGAACGCGCCGAGCGCCGGGAGCTTTCCGCTGAAAACCGCCAGCTCTATGCTGAAAACCGCAGGCTGTTGCAGGAAAACGGACGCTTGCGCGAGGAACTGGCCCGGCTCCGCCCCTGATCCCGCCCTAAAGCGGGGCGTGGACGGTGCCCCCTACAAGATGGCGGCGGGTTGGGCCGTTTGTTTTTCAACCGCACCTTATGGACTGCGGAGTTTCCTCAGCGGAACTCCGCTCTTGGTGCTGGCGGACAACGGAAACTCTCTGTTTTCCATCCCCCTGCGGGGGGATGGCCACTGGCGACGTGGTTGAGCTTATGCGTTTCCATCCCCTTACGGGGGAAGGCTCCCCGGAGAAACGGACGGCCAGATCATGGCCGTCTTCCGTATGGTTGCAGCAGGGACATCGCTCACGGCGTATGGAAAAAGGCTGTACCGTAAGAGGACGCTTGATGCTTTATTTCCTGAAATCACAGAGGAATAACTGATAAAATGCCCTGGGCACGTCGTCCATCGGCAGGCGTGCGGCCTATTCCTAATGTGTTCAATAATATGTCCCAATCATGGAGCCCATCGCCGGAAAAACTGGAGAAAATATCAGTATTTTCCATCCCGTGGAGATAAAACAACCACATGCCATGACAGGGGCATGGAAAAGGCGTGACCAAGCAGATTCGATCTCTTCGCCGTTTTTTTGATGGGCGAGGCTGGCTATAGCCGCTCCCTCCTGTGGCCCCGGCGGTCAAGAAATCGCTGGGTTCCGTGTTCCCATAGCCTTGATGCTGTAGGGGCGTGACTTTGCGGGGTTAGGGACACCCAGACGGCCCAGCCGGGGGCGATGGCGCTGTTCCCGGAAGGTCATACGTTTCAAAGAAGAAGGCTGTGCCATAGAGGACGCTTGATGCTTTATTTCCTGAAATCACAAAGGAATAACTGCTAAAATGCCCTAGGCACGGCATCCATTGGCAGGTGTGCGGCGTATTCCTGATACGTTCAATAATATGCCCCAATCGTGGAATCTATCGCCGGAAAAACTGGAGAAAAAGTATATTTTCAGCATATTGTGGAGATAAAGCAACCATATGCTATGGCGGATCCAAAAAGAAAGGAGCCGGTGCCTGTCCTGATGCGGCTGTAGGCGGCATGGAAAAGGAGCGGCTGGCAGGGGCACCGCGTTAAACCTGATTGCCCGCGGCAAACGCTCAGGAATCCCGAACCCATTCCACTCCGTTGGGAGGGAAAACGGAAGGGCCGGAAGGCGGGCGCGGCGGGCCTGCCCTTGCTCCACATTCCTTTTCGGGCGGATCGGCAGGGTCAGAGCGGGAACAGCATCCTGACCAGAAGCCCCCCTTCCGGGCGGTTCATGAGCAGCACCCTGCCTCCGCTCGCCTCCACGAGATTGCGCACGATGGACAGCCCAAGCCCATGCCCGCCTGTTTTCCGGTTGCGCGACGTCTCCAGACGCACGTAGGGTTCCAATACGAACTCAAGCTTTTCTTCGGGGATGCCCGGCCCGTTGTCCCGGAAATCGATATACAGCCACTCCCGGCCTTCGGAGTCCCTTTCGTGATGGATCTCAATGTCGGCGCAGTCCCCATAGCGCAGCGCGTTGTCCACGACATTTTCAAAGGCGCTCCGCAAACGGCTCCAGCTTTGGAGCACGGCGGCCGTGTTCCCGCGCAGCGTTACCCGCTCCCCGATGCCCTGCCTGTCTTCTACCAGGGCTTCCAACAGCGGCATCACCGCAATCGGCTGCCGGATGTCTTCAATGCTCCGCGCGCTCCGCAAAAACGTAACCGTGCGGTTCAGCGTATCGGTCAAATCGTCCACGTCGGCGCACAGCTTTTCCCGCAGATCGTCCTGCGCCACCTGTTCGAGCCGCAGCCGCAGCCGGGTCAGCGGGGTACGCAGATCGTGCGAAAACGACGTCAGGAAGCGTTCCCGTTCCTCGAATGATCGTTGAATGCTCGAAAACATCCTGTTGAATGCGGAAGCGGCCTCGCGTACTTCCACAGGCCCGGAATCCGTCCGTAGCGGCGAGATCTTCTGCGTCCTGCCGAAACGGTCTGTTGCCGCCACCAGCTTGCGCAAGGGCCGCAGCAGCCAGTTCAGCGCCAAGGCCACCCCGCCCATGACCAGCAGGAATTCCATCGCCAGCGCCGCCGTATTCAGCCACAGCCGGTTCCGCGGCATGAGTTCTGTCTGGTGCTTGGCGTAAATCCAGATCCCGTCGGGCCTGCGCAGGGCGATTTCGGCCTGTGCATAGCGGTGCGTCAAAAACATTTCGAGATCGCCGTATTTCTCTTCACTGCTCATGGCGGTGATCGGTGCATGCGACACCACGATCCGGGTCAGGAGATCCGTGTACCGGATGTTTTCCTGCTTGAACGCCTGTTCAAGGCGCTTCCGCAGGCTCCGCGAGAACTTCGAGCCGTCCTGCGGCACGTCCGGCGGCAAATACGAGACCCGGATCGAGAATACGTCGTCATTCGGATTGAACAGCCCGTTGCGCTCGGCAACCGCAGGCAGTTTGTCCAGCAGGCGGATATGGGTAAGGAAGAGGCGGCTTTCGTTTGAAGCCACTATGCGGAGCAGGGCCTGATTGCGCCAGTAGTTGGCTATGGGCTGGATAAGCAGCCAAAACAGAGCAAGGCTGATCACGTTGATCAGGAAGAAGCGTCCGAAGGAAGTCTTCGGAAGCAGGCGGTCAAGATTCATGCGCCGTGCTCCACATCAACGGAAAGCATATACCCGCCGCCGCGTACTGTCTTGATGATTTTGGACGTGCCCGTATCCTTGAGCACCCCGCGCAGGCGGCTCACCTGTATGTCGACGCTGCGATCGAATACGTCGGCGTCGCGCCCCTGCGTCTGCAGCAGCAGGTACTCGCGGCTCAATACGGCGAACGGCTCGTCAAGGAACACGAGTAGCAGCCGATACATCGCGTCGCTGAGGGCAATCCGCTCGTCGCCCTGCGAGAGCTCGCGGGAACGGACGTTGAGGGTCCATCCGGCGAAACGGCGTATGTCGGACTGCGCCGGGGCCTGCCCTTTGTCGGAAGCACGGCGGAGGACGGTTCGGATGCGGGCGAGCAGTTCGCGGGGATCGAACGGTTTGACCACATAGTCGTCCGCGCCGAGCTCAAGCCCGACGACCCGATCCGTGGAGCTGTCCAACGCCGTCAGAAAAATGACCGGGATCGACGAAGCCGCCCGAAGGCGGCGGCACAGGCTGAGGCCGTCTTCTCCGGGCAGCATGATGTCGAGGATAATGAGATCGAAGCGGGCATGATCGAGCTTCTCGAAAAGCCCCGCGCCGTCCGCCGCGGTTTCGACGGCCATGTCGTAACGGGCAAGGTAGGCGGAGAGCAGCTCGCGGATGTCGGCATCGTCGTCAACGACGAGAAGGCGTGTTTGTTCTGGCACGGATCACCTCCCATCCCGCCGGGCCTTCCGGCCCGCCAACGGCGGCCCTGTCGCCGGATGGCCCCGTCCGGGGCGATCCGAGCATGCTCCATTTGCTGGTAAAAGAAAAGGTTCCCTTTGGGCGGAACCGGGGGCGCGGCGGCTTCCCGAAAACGGGCGCCCCGCGTCCCCCTTGAGGAGGCCCGTTACGGCCGAAGGGATGCGGGGCTTTCCCGGCGGGCGGCTTTCCCCGCCGGAAAGGGCTATCGGCAGATGCCGCAGTTCATGGGATCGTGTCCGGGCTTGTCGGGATGCTTCGATACGTCGGCCCCCATGCCTTCCCAGTCGAGGATGCCGGGCCGTTTCCCGGTCTGCGGATCGGGCGCGAGCTTGTCGGTATCGCTGCTGGTATTGATGATGGAGCCGGGACGCGTGTAGGATTGGCTGTCCAGGGAGGGCATTTCAGCGAAGGAAACGGTGGAAATTCCCATTCCGAGGACGAGGGCCCCGGCGACGATCAAAGAAGTATGCTTCAACATGGTAGTTGCTCCTTTAGGGCTCGTTGCCCTGTGAAAGCGAAACTACCCGTAAAGTGTTTCATAAGGATGTGCCGAATGCAGCGGAATGTAACAAAGTGTATCGGGATTGCCGGAAAAGCCGCACCCCATGGGGAACGGGCGGCTTCCGCCCGATGTGGCAGGCTGCCCCAATGCCGTGCCTGATCAGGCAAAAAAAGCCGGCGGGGGCAAAACGCCGCCCGCCGGCCTTTTGGATGTTCCGCTATCCCATCCTGCCGATGAGGTTTTCCAGATAGCGGGATTTGAGCTGCGCCACGGCGAGCGCCCTTGGTGCGCCGGGAAGCTTCATGATCGCCCCGATGACCGCCGCCATGATCCGATGGTTGCCCATCGCGTCGTTGTCTTCGAGAAGTTCCTTGATCATCCCCCGCTCGGCGGCCATGGCGACCACGCGGTTTACGGTATTGAGGGGGGTAATGGCGCGTTCGGGCCGGGCTTCGAGCATAAGCTGGCCGAAGGCACAGGAACGCACGCACACGCCGCATCCGATGCAGCGATCGGGATCGACGAAAGCGAAGCGTTTGCCCGCCGGGCCGTCTTCCATATGGATGGCATTGACCGGACAGATTTTTTCACACTTGCCGCACCCCCGGCAGCCGTTCCCGGCGCGGGCGATGAAGTTGGAATGGATGGTTCGGGCGATGGCGAAGCGCTTGACCGCCAGCAACGCCTCACAGCAGCACCCGCAGCAGTTGCAGATGAAGTTCACGCCTTCACGGGTGTTCTCGCCAAACTGGACGAGGTTGTGCCCCTGCGCCACGGCGAGCAGATCAAGGCATTCGGCGGCGTCCACCTGCCGGGCGTGGCCGTATTTGATGAGCGATCGGGCCGAGGTGTTGAATGTCATGCAGATATCCATCGGGGCGTCGCACGCCCGCCCAAGGTGCTGCATTTTATGGCGGCAGTAGCACATGCTGATGCCGATGTGCGAGGCTGTCTTGATGATGTGCGAAGCGCGCTCATAGTCGAGGACTTCCAGCTTGCCGTCCTGCGGGAGCGCGGCTTCCTGTACGAAGATGCGCCCAAGCGGGGTTCCGTTCTCGACGAACAGCGCCTTGACGAAATCCTCTTCGACGTTGAGATATTGGTAATACAGTTCCGCCAGCGCTTTCTGGTTGACGTCGCCGCGCACGCGCATCATGGAAAATTCAAAGAACCCGGCCATCGGCGGGGGCAGACAGAACATCTGCCGGCCGTTTTGCTCCATGTCGAGCAGCATGGCCCGCCCCGCGAGGTCTTCCAGCATATTCTGGGCGGTGGCCTTGTCGAGCTTCCAGATAGCGGCGGCGCGGTCTGCGGTGAAGGGTTTGATGGGCAACTGCGCCACCAGCCCGGCTTCCTTTTCGGAAAAGAGGATTTTCAGGATGGCGAAGAGGCTGTCGGAAAGCGGCGCGCCCTGCGGGAACTGGTTCAGCCGATCCGCAAGGCGGTCATACAGGGAATTGGGATAATGATGGGCCATAGCGTACCTCGTGTCATGTCATGCGTAAGGACGTCCATTCCGTGTTCACGCAAAATCGATTTTGGGTCAAGAGTGCTATCCGGTGCGTTTTTCATGTTCCTTTATCAATTTTGGCGTGTTACGCAATGCTGCCTTCTTTCCGCACCGTCACCCGCGCATTGTACCTGTTTTTCGCCGGGACGGTTTCCCGGGTTTCATCCATACGTATCCAACCTTATGCCCACGGTTCCCGCATGTGCCCCACCTCCGTTTCCGCTTCGGCTTCATTCATATGCCGTTCATTTCTATCATACTGTCCTTGTTGGTGAAGAATATTTTGTTCAGCCCTGTTTTCCCTCTGTCCGTTTTGGGGTATACTGTTGCCCGGCGCTCTCTGTGCCATGCAACCGAACAAGGAGTTTACCGTGTTTGTAAAATGGTTTCCCGCTCTGGCCGTCCTCGGCGTCCTGTGCGCGTACCCGGCCCATGCCGCCGAACCGTTGGAAGATGCTTCGGAAGCGCTGGAGAACCTTGACGACCTGGTCAAGTCTGTGGACAGTGTCGGGCATTCGTTTGGGCGCATCGTGCAGCCGCGGCAATACGGATTCCGCTGGGACGGCGGGGGGATCGGCCTGGATTCCGATTCGTCGCGTATGCCGGGGGACTCCCGTTTCCGGGATGGGCGCTGCGACGACGGGCGTGATGATTAGCACGCCTCAGCCTTTTCCGCAGCGAGGCCTTGCCCCGGCGTTTTATGGGCGCCTTTTGCTGCGGGGCTTTCCGTTTGGGACTGCGGGGCCCGCGGTTCCCGCTTTCTGGTCACATTCTGATGATAAGGATTTGTTTTCATGGCTATTGCTCCTCTTATGGGCGTGTGTTCGAGCGCGCTCCAGTATGATATTACCGATGACGGCCGCGTGACCGGCGTCCGTTTCGCGGGCGGCTGTCCCGGCAACCTTGAAGCCGTCTCCCGCCTTGTTGAAGGGCTTCCCGCCGAAGCCGTCATTTCCCGGCTTGAAGGCATCCGGTGCGGCAGCAAGCCCACGTCCTGCCCCGATCAGCTTGCCCGCGCCCTCAAGCGTGAGCTTGCCGCACGCGGAGCGTAACGGAACGGGACGGGAAATCGGGAAACGGGGGAGGGGGGAAGGGAACCTTTAAAAAGGTTCCCTTCCCCCCTCCCCCGAACCCCCTCCCCTCATCCCTCTAAACTTTTCCTCTTTATTGAATCCCTCATGGTGTTTTTCCCTTGCTTTCCCGTATTGGGGCAGGGTGGGGCATTGGGGGTTGGCGCACCATTAAGGGGATATGAGGAATGAGGGATATGAGGAAAGCCGTTTTGAAGGGCAGCAAGAGAGGCCGCCCGATCCAAGGGATCGGGCGGCCTCTCTTGGTTTGTGGGCTTCAGCCTGTTGTGGATACGAAGTGTCCGAAGCAAGAAAATACCCGCTATGCGGGTGGTTTTAATTTTTGGGAAGGCTGTGTTATAGAAAACGGTTGATGCTTTTTTCCTTGAAACTCCAAAGGGATAACTGGAAAAATGCCTTAGCCGTGGATCCCGCCAAGGGGAAAACTGGAAAATAGCTCTATTTTTCACCGCACTGTGGAGATGAAACAACCACATACTATAACAGAGCCTTTGGGAAAGGTTTCCCCTTCTATCACCACATTTCCGTTCGTGTAGGGAGCACGGCGGGGCTTTCCTTTCCCTGTTTTTTGTGTCTTAGGCAGTTGCTTTTGTGCGTTATCCGTTTGGAGGCCCCGTTTCGTGTTGGTGTGTGAAGAACAGGGATGGTGCGGATATGGAAGGCAGCTCCCGGAACATGCGGATGTTTTTTACTTGGCTCTGTCATGGCGTGGTTGTTTCATCTTCACAACATGATGAAAATACGGCCTTTTCATCCAGTTTTCCCCTTGGCGGAATCCTTAGCTAAAGCATTTGGCTGGTTATTCTGGTTGGCTGTGTTTAAGTTTGTGGCTGATACAAGATTCCAACTGGAAAGGAAGAGTTCTTTGGAAATTATTTGGAGGTCTCGCAACAATTCTTCAAAACTGGATTTCATGTAATGAACAAAAAATGAGAGAGGCCCATATCACCAGACGTGGAACGATCTTTTATCTATTGATTTTCATTGAAAAAATCATCAACCGTAAGATTGAACACAGCCTTCTGGTTATTCCTTTGGGACTCCAAGGGAAAAAGCATCAACCATTTTCAGCGTGCCGGAATGTTTTTCCATTCCCCCAGCGCGGGGTCCTCTGAATTTTTCCCCCGCCGCATTACCGTTTCGATTCCATTCCCCGCAGCGCGGGTTCTTCGCCGGGGAAAACCTGCGTGGACGGGTTTATGGCCTTGCGGGAGTCGGCGCGTCGGGAATCATCAGGGGAAAACCCGCGCGGACGGGGCTATGGTAGCCTTTTACTTCAGCAGCCCGATTTCGCGATAGTATTTTTCAGCGCCGGGATGGAGGGGGATGCCGGAAAGATCGCTGACGGCCATTTCCTTGGTGACGGTTTTTATGACGGCGTGGGCCTTACCGAGAGAATCAAGGTTTTCCCAGAAGGTTTTGGCAAGATCATACACCACATCGTCGGGCATGGAGGCATCGGTGAGGAGGAGCATTTTGACGGCCGTGGTCTGGACGGGTTCGGCCTGTCCATCATAGGTGCCCGCCGGGATGGTGAATTTGGAGTACCAAGGATACTTCGCCTGTATCTTGGCGATCAGTTCGTCGTCCATGCCCACGAGCTTGCCGTCGGCGGTGGAGCACATTTCCGTGACGGCGGCGGTGGGCATCCCGGCCATGATCCATACGCCGTCAAGCTGTTTGTTGCGCATCAGGTCGATGGATTCGGTGAAGCCCACGAAATGGGCTTTGATCTCGTCAGGATACTTAAGCCCCGCTTCGGTGAAGTGGATGCGGGATTCCACTTCGGTCGTACCGCCCGCCGCCCCCGGCGCGAAACTTTTGCCCTTGAAGTCCGCCAGCGAAGCTACGCCGCTGTCGGCGCGGGCTACGACCTGGTTCGGGTTGTAGTACAGCCCCGCCAGCACGCGGACATCCTTATAGGCACGGCCCTTGAACCCGCGCTCGCCGTTGAGCGCCTCGTAGGTAATGCTCGATACGGCGAACGAAACCTGCGCGTTCCCGGCTTTGAGCAGGTTGAGGTTCTGAATGCCGCCGTTGGAGGCCTGCACCCGCGCATTCACATAGCCGAGCTTGGTATTCCACAAATTGGCGATACCCGCGCCGAGGGGATACAGTGCCCCGGTCGTCGCCGCCGTGGGAAAGCTGATGTTGACCTTTTTCCGTTCCGCAGCCTGAAGGGGCGAGGCCAGTATGCACGCGCACGCCGCCGCAGCCAAAAGCATGGACCATTTTTTCATGACGTTCTCCTCGTTTTATATGTTGCATTCGTTGCCGGAATATCCGTAAAGATTCTGCTCCTCTCCGCATGAAGGCTTCCGCGCCGCCGGGCTTTTTCACTCATTTTCCCGTCCCCGCCGATACCTTCATCCGGCAGGCTTTCCGTTCCGGCTTCCCCATGAGGCGACAGGGACTTCCTCCGTGCCGCCTCTCCACCAGCCTTTTACATGCTGCATTCGTTGCCGGAATATCCGCAAAGCTCCGACTCCTCTCCGCATGGAGGGTTCCGCACCGCCGGGCTTTTTCCCTCATTTTTCCGTCCCCGCCGATACCTTTATCCGGCAGGCTTTCCGTTCCGGCTTCCCCATGAAGCGACAGGGACTTCCTTCGTGCCGCCTCTTCACCAGTCTTTTACATGCTGCATTCGTTGCCGGAATATCCGCAAAGCTCCGGCTCCTCTCCGCATGGAGGGTTCCGCGCCGCCGGGC
>NZ_DBMAFI010000038.1:0-31998 GCF_057864385.1 Bilophila sp.
GGCTGTGTCATAGAAAACGGTTGATGCTTTATTTCCTTGAAATTCCAAAGAAATAATCAATAAAATCCCCCAATCACAGAGCCCACCAGCGGAAAACTTGGAGAAAAAAGCATATATTTTCAGTACATTGCCGAAACAAAAAAAACAACTATGTACTATGACAGAGCCAAAAATAAAGCATCAGCCATTTCCTATGACATGCCCCAAAAAACATCGGCCATTTGCTCTGGCAAAGCCTTCCGTTTGTTTTACAACGCCCAAATCTTCAAAAGAGGCAAAGACGCGGAATAGGGATTCGATAAAGTCAAAAATCTTTGAAGATGGAGGGATGGGGGTCCGGGGGAAGGGAGGAAGAAACTTTCTATAGAAAGTTTCTTCCTCCCTTCCCCCGGTTCCTAAAACGTCGTCACCTCAGGATACACCGGTACCTGAAAAACAGCGTGGCAGGTGAGGCCGAGCATGACGGCACCGATGCCGCACTTGACCACGATGCCGAGGAAACGGCCTACCAGCGCGCCTTTGGCGGCTTGCCGGGCTTCGTAGTCGTTACGCCCCTTGCAGCGCTCCATAAGATAACAGCCGACCCACGCGCCCACGAGCGCGCCGATGAACGCGCCAAGGCCAAACAGCAGGGGAAGCCCCGCCAGAGCGCCGACAAGCGCGCCGAGCAGCCCCGCCCACATGCCGCTGGTGCTCGAACCGTATTTCTTGCTCCCCCAGCCTTGCGCAATGTACTCGATGACCTCACCGAACAGGGCAAGGCCGACAAGCATGGCGAAGAAGAAAAACCCCATGTCTCCGGGGGAGGGGTAGGCAAACCTCCAAAGCCCGATGAGGCCGAGCATGATCCAGTTGGCGGGAAGCGTGATCACGTTCAGCAAAAGGACAAAACCGAGCAGGACGAGGAAGATGGTCGGAAAAAGAACCTCCACGCACTACTCCTCGTCCGCCGTCTTGCGCAGCACTTCCATGACCGAAGGCAAATGGCGCAATCGGTCGATGACATGGTAAAGATGCGCCACGTCGCGCACCTGCACCACCATTTCCATCTCGGAGCGCCCGTCCACCAGCGCCTGCAAAAGACAGCCGTCGATATTGACGTCCTCGTCGCGCAGGACGATGGCGATGTCCGCCAGCGACCCCTTCTGGTTGCGGGCCATGATATGGATACGCACCGGGAAGGGCTGCGTCTCATGGCCGTCCCACTGCACGGAAACGAGGCGGTCAGGCTCCATCTCCTGAATGTTCGGACACGTCGCCGTATGGACGATCACGCCGCGCCCGCGGCTGATGAACCCCACAATGGAATCGCCGGGCACGGGGTTGCAGCAGTGGGCGATGCGGACCATCATATCGTCCACGCCGCGCACGGAGATGCCGCCCGTCTTGGGCGGGGGAGGCGGGCTCTGCTCCTTGCGCTTGCGGTGGGAGACGACCGTGTCCACGGCATCGGGCGTTTCGAGGATCTCCGGCGGCGAAACGATGGACTGCAAACGCTTCACCACCTGCTTGGTCGTGAAGCGCGCGTACCCGATGGAGGCCATCAGCTCATCCACTGACCCGGCGGCAAGGCTGTTCACCAGCGTGCTCAGGTGCCCTTCCTTCTCGGCCTTGCTCAGGTTGATGCCTGACTTGCGGGCTTCCTTTTCCAGCATTTCACGGCCAAGGCCCATCGCCGCCGCGCGTTCTTCGGTACGCAGGTACTGCTGGATGCGACTGCGCGCCTTGGCGGTTTTGACGATCTTGAGCCAGTCCCGGCTCGGATGGCGGTTCTTGTCGGTGATGATTTCCACCGTGTCGCCGCTCTTGAGCGCGGTATTCAGCGGAACCAGCTTGCCGTTGACCTTCGCGCCCACGCACTGGCTGCCCACCTGCGTATGGATGAGGAAAGCGAAGTCCAGCGGCGTCGCGCCTTCGGGGAGTTCCTTTACGTCGCCCGCGGGCGTGAAGACGTAGACTTCATCCTTAAAGAGATCCATGCGCAAAGTGTGCATGAATTCCTTCGAGTCCGATTCCTGCCCCTGCCGGTTGACGATCTCTCGGAGCCATTCAAATTCCGGGGCGTCCTTGACGTTGACCGCGTGGTGGCGCTCCTTATACAGCCAGTGCGAGGCCACGCCGTGCTCGGCAAGGCGGTGCATCTCCTCGGTACGGATCTGGATTTCGATCCGCTCGCCCTCCGGCCCGATGACCGTGGTGTGCAGGCTCTGGTAGCCGTTGGCCTTGGGCATGGAAATATAGTCTTTGAAGCGGCCCGGCACGGGCTTCCACTGCGCATGGACAAGGCCGAGCACCGCGTAACAGTCGCGCACATCCTTGACGATGGCGCGGAAAGCCAGGATGTCGTGCATATCGTCAAGCGTCAGGTTCTGCTCGGTCATCTTCTTGTAGATGCTGTAGATATGCTTGATGCGGCCCCAAACCGTACCTTCGATCTGGTTGGAGCTGAGGATGCCTTCCAGCTTGGCGATGATCTTGGCGATGAGCTGGCGCTCCACGACCTGATTGCTTTCCAGCCAGTCCGAAATCTGGGCGTAGACGTCCGGGTGTATGTATTTGAAGCTCAGGCCCTCAAGTTCCAGCTTGATCCGGTGCAGGCCGAGGCGGTTGGCGAGGGGCACGTAAATGTCCATCGTCTCCTGCGCGATGCGCTGCCGCTTGTGGGCCTTCTGGAAATCGAGCGTCCGCATGTTGTGCACGCGGTCAGCCAGTTTGACGATGGGCACGCGGATGTCGTGCGACATCGCAAGGATCATTTTGCGGATATTCTCCGCCTGCTGCTCTTCCTTGCTGTCGAACGTCATCATGCTGATCTTGGTCACGCCGTCCACGATGTCGGCGACCTGTTCGCCAAATTCGGCGTCAACCTCTTCAAGCGTGACTTTGGTATCCTCGACCGTATCGTGCAGCAGCCCGGCAGCCACCGCATGGGCGTCGAAGCCGAGCTCGGCAAGGACTTCGGCCACGGCCAGCGGGTGCGAGAGATAGGGTTCGCCGGAAAGCCGTACCTGCCCGGCATGGGCCGCCGCTGCGTAAGCATAGGCTTTGCGTACGAGCGCCTGTTCCGCTTCCGTGGAATTGGCAGCCAGCCGGCTCAGGATGTTCTGCATCGGCAGGGGAAGATGGGAGGCAGGAGCTTCAACTGTACTCATGGACTCGTCCTGTGGGCTGATGGTGCATGATCACCGCCGCGCAAGGTTTTGTGCGGCGGTATACGAACTCTAAGGCCGAACGCTGTACCTCTGCAAGTCTTTGGGAACCCACCAGCGATCAAAATTGTACATGATGCCGTTCAGCTCAGGCTTGATGCCTTGGAACCGGGCCTGCACGATGGGCAGTGCGTAGGGGACGTAGAGGAAACAGTAGGGCTGTTCGGCGTCAAGGATCTCCTGCACGCGGTCGTAAAGCTCCTTGCGGCGATCCTGATCGGCCATGCTCCGGGCCTCCACGAGCAGCTTGTCGACCTCGGCGTTGCGGTAGCCCGTGAAGTTCAGCCCGCCGGGCTTGGCCCGTGAAGAGTGCCATACGTCATAGATGTCGGGATCGAGGGTAATCGTCCACGCGAGGATGATGGCGTCGAAGCGCCCTTTATTGACAAACTCCTTGATGAAGGCGGCCCACTCCACCGTGCGGATATGCACCGTGATGCCCAGCGCCTTGAGCTGGCTTTGGATGATGATCGCCGCCTTGATGCGCGAATCGTTGCCTTGATTGACGAGGATGGTGAACAGGAACGGCTTGCCGTCCCGCTCAAGGAGGCCGTCCTTGTCCTTTTTCCAGCCGGCCTCGGCCAACAGCCTGCGGGCCTCGTCCACATCCTGTTGAACCGGCGTCAGCTTGTCGTTGTAGGCCCATGTCCCCGGCTTGTACGGCCCCACCGTGGGCACGCCCTGCCCGAGCAGCACGCCGTCGATGAGCGACTGGCGGTCGATGGCCATCGAAATGGCCCGGCGGACGCGCACATCCTTAAAGAAAGGATGCTGAAGATTGAACCCGAGGAAGGTGTAGCTGAACGACAGGTAGCGGTATTTGCGCCAATCCCGTTCCCACTGCGGCCCTTGCGTCTGGCGCAGGTACTGCTGGGGGGAAAGGGACATCATATCCAGCTTTCCGGCCTTCAGCTCCAGAAACATGGTCGAAGGATCGGGGATGATCCGGTACACCACCTCATCCAGATTGGGGCGGCCCTCGAAATAGGTATCCGAAGCCGTAAGGGTAAGCATGGAACCGGCGTCCCATTTGGCAAGCCGGTACGGCCCCGCGCCGATGGGCTTGCGGGCCGCGGGAGAGGTCATGATATCCTGCCCCTCAAGCACGTGCTTGGGCAGAATGGCCCCCATCCATGTCATCAGGGAGCGGGCGAAAGGCTTGGCATAACGCACCTCGAACGACAGCCGCCCTGTCTTCCTGAAGGATTCGATGGCGAGGAAGTCCCCGGAATAGGCCGTTGGCGTCTTGGGATCGATCATGAGCCTGTAGGTGAATTCCACATCGTCCGCCGTCAGGGGCGCGCCGTCCTCCCAACGGATATCGTCGCGCAGGACGAAGCGGAGGAGCCTGCCGCCGTCGAGCACCTCATAGGAAGCGGCGGCCCACGGAACCACATTCAGATCCTTGTCGTACTTGAGCGGAGCCACATACAGGAGCCCGGTGATCTCGCTCGAAGCGGAATCGGACGCCATATAAGGGATGAGGTTGGACGGCTCGCCGATGGTGCCCATCAGGATACGCCCTCCGGTGACCGGGGCGCCTTCCGGTGGGGCCGCCGCTTCCTCCGCAAAGGGCATGGCTGGACGGAACGCCGCAAAAAACAGCGCCCAAAAGGTGAAAAACAGAATCAACAAGCTCTTTTTCATACGCATTCCGGGTCAGTTGTAAATATTTTCTCGAAAATGCCCATAACATACTTGCGTACCCTTGAAAACAGACGATTCTTGGCATACAACGATAATATAAGACTCGTCGCTTATACTTCCGTGCATCCCCTTCCGCATCTGCGGAGCGCATCGTTCTGCCGGGTATCCATCCCACTTTATCAGTTATGCCGCAAGCATCCGTACCCATAGACGAACTGTCGGCAAGGGATCTGCCGCTTTGATGAGGCTTATGCACAACAAACAAGGATACGCTGTTTAAAAGTGCCATGACAGAAGCAAGGACATCCGAAAAAATGAACGTACGTGAGGAAAATGCCGCCAGGGCCATGATCCAAGGCTTCCTGAAAGATTCCGTGCCCGAATACATCAAGGATACGGGGCAGGAAATCCTGAACAGCGGCGGCGTCCACAAGCTGACCATCCGCAAGGAGGGCGATACTTGGGACGTGGAAGGCATCGTCCAGGGCGAGGACTTCCAGAACTATTCGCCCCACCTGCTGCTGAATCCGGGGGACTCCCAGATTTCGTATAACTGCAACTGCCATGAAGCGTTCATGGGCGTTTGCCGTCATGTGGCCGCCACCGCCTTGAAGATGTTCGCGGATCTCGACAAGGACTATGGCGCGCCGGAGGAGCCGCAGCGCCTCAACACCGAATGGCGCCAGAGCTTCCGCAGCTTCTTCTCCAGCTCTCTGGAGCCGGAAACCGGACGCCACTACTTCATCTTCCGCTTTTATCCCGAACCGGGCCGCCTCATCGTGGCGCTTTTCCGGGCGCGGCAGAACAAGACCGGCCTGTCCTCCGTCCATCAGGAAACGTCGCTGGAACAGATCCTGCGCAATCCGGAGTGGTGCGACCAGTCTCCCCAGCTCCTGCAGGTCGCCCGCCAGATCGGGCACTACCTCGACTACTACGGGCACAGGATTGAAATCCCGGAGGGCCTCGTTTCGTGGTTCTTCTGGGCTATCCGCCGTGAATACTATATGTTCTGGAAGGATACGGACATCCCGTGCACCATCGTGAGCACACCGCTCACCGTGAAGCTGCGCCCCAGCCTCGACGAGGACGGGCTGCGCTTCGACGTGCTGCTCCAGCGCGGCGAAAAGAAACCCTTCTCCATTTCGGAAGAAGACAGCGAAATCACCTTCCACGGGCAGATGCCCCTGTGGGTGTGCTGGAACCAGAGCTTCTACCCGGTGCAGACCAGCCTTTCCCCCTCGCTGGTGAAGCAGCTTGTCGCCGACCATCCCGTGGTGCCGCAGGACAACATTTCGGAATTCCTCGACCGCGTATGGGCGCGCCTGCCCGCCTCCGAGCTCTACGAGCCGGACGAATTCCTCAAGATCATGGGCCCGATCTTCCAGCCCGCGACCTACGATCCCAAGCTGTTCCTCGACGAGGAAGGCAGCCTGCTCACGCTTGAAGTCCAGAACACCTACGAAACGGTGCACGGCGAATTCGTCCTCCCCGGCCCGAACCCGGACTTCCAGACGGGCAGCTACGTCTTTGAAGGGCATACCTTCCTCGTGCGCCGCGATCAGACCGAAGAGGCCGCGCTCATGGCGCAGCTCGCGGAAATGCACTTCCAGCCCAGAAGCACCCGGCTGTGGTTTATGGAGCCGGAAGAGGCCATCGCCTTCCTGCTCGACTCCTACCCCACGCTGGTGGAAAACTGGCGCGTGTACGGCGAAAAGGCGCTCACCCGCTACAAGGTGCGCATGTCGCAGCCGGTCATCTCCGCCAAGGTGGAGAGCAACGAGAAGGAAAAGTGGTTCTCCCTCGACATCGATGTGGAGTACGACGGCCAGCACCTGCCTCTGGAGCGCATCTGGAAGGCATGGGTACGCGGCCGCCGTTACGTGCAGCTCAAGGACGGCTCCTACACGAGCCTGCCCGAATCGTGGCTGGAAAAGCTGGCCCACAAGCTACAGGCCCTCGGCTTCGACCCCACCAAGCCGCCCAAGCGCCAGTTCAAGCAGTTTGAAGCCCCCGTGCTCGACAACCTGCTCGACGACCTGCCCAATGCGGAAACCGACTCCTTCTGGAACTCGCTGCGTGAGAAGGTGCGGAACTTCACCGAGGTGGAGCCCGTCAGCACGCCCAAGGGCCTGAACGCCACCCTCCGCAACTACCAGCTGCAGGGCGTTTCGTACCTGAATTTCCTCAGCGAGTACGGGTTCGGCGGCATCCTCGCGGACGAAATGGGCCTCGGCAAGACCATCCAGACCCTGTCGTTCATCCAGCATATGGTCAACCACGGGCATGAAGGCCCGAACCTCATCGTGGTGCCCACGTCCGTGCTGCCCAACTGGGAACGCGAATCCGAAAAGTTCGTGCCCCACCTCAAGCGGCTGATCATCTACGGGACGCGCCGCGAAGGGATGTTCCGCAAGGTCGCGGATTCCGACATCGTGGTGACGACCTACGCCCTGCTCCGCCGTGACCTTGAGGAGCTGGAAAAGCACTACTTCAACTCGATCATCCTTGACGAAGCGCAGAACATCAAGAACCCGAACACCATCACGGCCCGCTCGGTACGCGCCATCAAGGCCCGGATGCGGCTGTGCCTGTCCGGTACGCCCATCGAAAACAACCTGTTCGAGCTGTGGTCGCTGTTCGAGTTCCTGATGCCCGGCTTCCTCGGTTCGCAGCACGCGTTCCAGCGCGGCGTGGTCAAGCCCATCCGCGACGGCGACGGCGAAAGCCTCGAATACCTGCGTTCCCGCGTGAAGCCGTTCATCCTGCGGCGCACCAAGGCCGAAGTGGCCAAGGATCTGCCGCCGAAGATCGAGAACGTGACGTACTGCAACATGACGGACGAGCAGGCCGAACTCTATTCGGCCCTGACCCGGAAGCTCCGCGATCAGGTGCTGGCCGACGTCGAAAGCAAGGGCATGGCCAAGAGCCAGATGTCCATCCTCGACGCGCTGCTCAAGCTGCGCCAGATCTGCTGCCACCCGCGCCTGCTCAAGGTGGACATGCCCGGCTTCTCCACCGGGAGCCTGCCCTCCGGCAAGTTCGAGGCCTTCAAGGATATGATCTTCGATGTGGTGGAAGGCGGCCACAAGGTGCTGGTCTTCTCGCAGTTCGTGCAGATGCTGCAGATCATCCGCGGCTGGCTCCAGTTGACGGACATCCCCTTCTGCTATCTGGACGGTACCAGCAAGGATCGCCTCGATCAGGTGGATCGCTTCAACAACAGCCTGGACATCCCGATCTTCCTCATCTCCCTGAAGGCGGGCGGCACGGGCATCAACCTGACCTCAGCGGACTACGTCATCCATTACGATCCGTGGTGGAACCCCGCCGTGGAAAGCCAGGCCACCGACCGCACGCACCGCATCGGCCAGACGCGTCAGGTGTTCTCCTACAAGCTGATCTGCCAGAACACCGTGGAAGAAAAGATCCTCAAGCTTCAGGAAATGAAGCGCGGCGTTGCCGAGGCCGTCATCCCCGGTCAGGACACATGGAAGTCCCTCACCAAGGAAGACCTCGAAATGTTGTTTGAGGTTTAGAAACGATTGGAGGGGGCGGGGGAAACTTTCTGGAGAAAGTTTCCCCCGCCCCCTCCAAACCTCCCCCGCCCCCTTCAAAGACTTTCCCCTTTATTGAATCCCTCTTCACTTTTTTCCTGTGCAATATGGGGCTGCCGTTTCCATCCGGCGACATTGCAGGGTAATGCGGGAGGCGCAGACAACGGCGGAATATCGCAGGGCTATCCCTGCGGCTCCTAAATCGTGTCGTCAATCAGATATAATCTATTAAAATTATTTTAAATAACTACATACAAATAACACAGCCCAATGCTGTTCAAGCCGCTTCAAAAGGTTATCCGAAGCATCAAAGAAGGCCCTGTCATGGCATATGGATGTGTTATTTCCGCAGCATGTTGAAAAGTATAGGCTTTTTATCCAATTTTTCCGCTGATAGGCTCCATGATTGGGGCATTTTATGAGTTATTCCTTTGGAATTTCAAGAAATAACGCCTCAGGCGCTTCCTATGGCACAGCCTCAAAGAAAGCCGTGTACGATAAACGGTTGATCTCTTGCTTCTTGAAGTCCCCAATGGGGGCCAACAAAATGCCCTGAACAGGGTTCGCTGGCGGAACTGCTGGAGCGAGCTGATTTTCACCATACTGGGGAAATGAAGCTGTCATATTTCGCTATGGGGCCTAGGTTGTGTCGTTATTTTACATATAACTATTTGAAATTATTTAATAATAATCTTTTTATAAATTAAAAATAGTTAAATAACTTGGCTGTGTCATAGAAAATGATTGATGCTTTTTCCTTGAAGTTCCAAAAGAATAACCAAGAAAATACCTCAGCTGGGGATTCCGCAAGGGAAAGCAGGATAAAAAGTCTGTATTTTCAGTGTACTGTAAAAACAAAACAACCACATACTATGACAGAGCCAATAGCTTCAATAGATTATATCTAATTGACGACACAGCCTAAAAAACTACCCGTTATGCGGACAGCCGTTTGTTTCGGCCGCTTCGCGCCCTCAGCACGCCGAAACCCATGAAAAGGAATTTTTAGCATACGCAAGGCTGTAAGGGTGTTGGGAACCTCCCGCCCACCGGGAGGCTTTCTTTCCATACAAAAAGGCGGCCTTGGACAGCCGCCTCTTTCCGCTAACCCCACAGCCAAAACAGCGGGGCAAAAAATCCGGCGGGGAGGGGGAAGGGAACCCGTCCGGGTATCTCCATCCTTCAAAAAGCCCCTCCCCACCGGGCTATGGTTATTCTTCAACCTTACGGCGCTTTTCCCAAAGCTTCATATCCTTCATCTTCTTGCGGCGTTCGCGCTGAAGGCCCTTGCAGACCAGCGGGGTATCCTTCTTGAGGCCCCACTTTTCGCGGTACTCGGCAGCGTCAAGGTTATGGCTGGCGAGGTGCTTGCGCGTCAAAATTTTGAATGTCTTGCCGCATTCCATGCAGGTAATCGACTTTTCTTTGATGGACTTGCGGGGATCGCTCTGCACATCGGAGCTGGCAAGCTCCTCGGCACAGCCTTCACCCTCGGCAACATTCTTAATATCGGAGGAAAGACGGCGCACCATAGAGATGATTTCGTCTTCCGACATGATACGGACGCTGGCCTGTGCTTTGACAATATCCAGTGCTTCTTTCAAATGATCATCCATCAGGGATGCCTCCTCGGAACAAAGTTGCTGAAAAGGTTGTGCTATGGATTCAGGAACCTCTCCTGTACCCACTCCCCCCAGAATCCCGATACACCTTTCCCCCGTGTCTCCTCACCCCTGAGGTGACATGGGACGGGGACAGAAAGGAACGGAACCGTTCCCCCGGCAAAGTACCCCTACCAGCCGTCCACTGTCCCTGATGCCAAGGCATCTCACTTCCCTCTATTCCGTACTCAGGATCTCTGCACAACAAACCATATCTGAAACGATATTGTTCAGTATCGCACGGGGAGGCTATGCAATGCAACTGCTTTTCGCACCCTTTTATTATATACTTTCCATGAAGGCCGGCTAAAAGGCGGTTATTCCATGCGGCCGCATCAAGAAGTATGGTTGAGGAACGCTGCTTGCCCGTCCCATCTTGTTCAGGAGGAATCACAGCTTGCACGGGGAAAACGCCTCCCCCCGTTTTCTTGGGCAGATGATCCGATAGGGGGCAGTAAGCGGCGCCCTGCACTTTTCCCAAGAGCAGAACGGGGCGCAGTAAAGAGATGTTGCTGACGAGTCCACAAAAAGGCCCCCCGCACGGCCCCCAAACCGGGGGCGGCTGCAGGAGGCTTCTTCAAGGGAAAACGGCGGCGGGGCCCAGAGCCTTTTCACTTTAGAGTGTATATATCCGTCCAAAGCCAGTCCTTACCCCAACGGGCCGGGGGAAAAGATAACTTATAAGCGGCGTTGGAAAAAACGGAAGGCTGCATCATAGAAAACGATCGATGCTTTTTCCTTGAAGTCCCCAAGGAATAACCGGCAAAAGGCCAGCTCTGGATTCCGCCAAGGGGAAAACTGAAAAAAGGTGTCTTTTCGGCTGTGGAGATGAAACGGCCACATGCTATAGTGCTGGGCGCAATGCCTCCGTGCCGATGGGCAAAGCAATTGCCGGGATGCCTCCCCTTCCCCAGCGCCGCCCCATCCTTAACCTATGCTCCGCCAGACTCTGGCCATGTCAGGCAAAGGAACGGGGATCAATCTTATACTTCTTAACCTTGTAATTGACGATACGGTAACTCACCTGCAAATCCCTGGCGGCCTGCAGCATATTGCCGTGCGCATGCTGTAGGGCGTCGATAAGCAGTTCCTGCTCGAAGCGCGCCACCGCATCGTTGAACGGCAACGCCGTCCGGCTGTCCCCGGACGTCTGGAGGAATTGGGGCAAATGGGCGGCGCGCAGGACGAGATCGTCGCATCCCTGTACGGCGAGCTTCATGCACTGGGCCAGCTCCCCGGCATTGCCCGGCCACGGGTATTGCAGGAGAAGTTCCTGCGCCGGCGTCGAAATGCGCTCCACCCTGCGCCCCATAGCCTCGGCGGACGCCTTGAGGAACATATCCGCCAACGGAAGGATGTCTTCAGGACGTTCACGCAATGGAGGCAGGGTAATGGGAAACGCGGTGATCCGATTGTACAAGTCCTCAAGAAAGGCGCCTTGGGCAACCAAAGATTCCAAATCCGCCGCCGATGAACAGATAAAGCGCACGTCCACGCCTACGGGCTGCCCGCCCCCCATACGGATCACGGACTGATCCTGCAAGACATGCAGGATCTGCGTTTGAATGGACAGGGGAAGCCTGTCGATGTCCTCAATGAACAGCGTACTGCAGTTGGCAAGCTCAAACAGCCCCTTGCGGGTCTGAACGGCACCGGGAAACGCGCCTTTGCGGTAGCCGAACAACTCGCGTTCGGCCTGTTCCTCGGTCAGCCTGTCGGCACCCGACGACTGGAGGCGCGACGCATAAAAACGCACCAGCGGCAGTTCGTTGCGCACGCTTGCCGTATGGATGAATGCCGCTACGCGGGCTTTTCCCGTACCAGGTTCGCCCCGGAGCAGAACCGGGCCACGCCCGTGCCCGGCGTAGCTGGCCTGCTTCAGCGCCTCGCACATGCCCTCGGATACGGCAAGTATGCCGCCGTCCAAATCCCCGGCCACATGCGGCCTGTCCCCCCGGCGCTCGGCAAGGCGCTGCTGCCGGGCCATGTCGTCTTGCAAATACGTGGCCTGCGCCGCAATCATCCCCGCAACGACCTCAAGGAAACAACGGTGCCGCTCCAGTTCCTCGCGTGAAGCCCGCGGCGTATCGACGCTCAATACGCCGATGACCTTGCGCGCCTGCTCGCGGCCCGGCTCCCAGCTTATCTGCGGGGCGAGCACCGGGACGCTGAGGAAAGCCAACGAAGACAGTTCCTCATCGGTACGCACAAAAAATTTGCTGAGAAAAACGGGGTGCCCCTTGAGGCACTCGACGATAACCGGCTTGCCCGTGACGAAAACCTGGCCGGTAACGCCCATGCCGGGCTCATACACGACCTGAGCGCTCCGGGGGGCGCCATCAGCCACGCAGAGGCGCAGCGTCCGGGTTTCCGGATCGAAAATGACCAGATGCGGGCGCAGAAAACCATGCCGCTCGGTAAGGAGCGAAAGCAAGGAGTTAAGCGAAGACTGGAAACCACGCTGCGGCCCCATCCCTGCGGCGATGCGCCGCAGGGTTTCCATGTACGGGATGGGATCCAGCAAATCGGCTGTCGGCTGTTCGGACATAAGAATCAAAAAAGGGACTGAAAGGCACGTTTCAAGCCCCAAGTGTGAGGGTGCATGAATGTGAAGGAAAAACGGGACGGCCTGCCCCTTCATCCATAAAAAAGCATTCGGAGGAGCCGGGGCCTGTCCGCGCTTGTGGCCTGCCTCGGAAAGGGCAAGGGGGCGCGCCCTCCCTTGTGCCGGAAGCGCGCCGCCCTTTCCGGCAAACGGCTAGAACAGCCGCGACGAGGCGAGGATTTCGCGCCCGCGCCCGGCGGCCTTGATGTTTACGTCAACCAGCTTGGCGGGCATGAAAGTGCGGATGCCTTCTTCCAACGCTTCAAACCCGAAGGGCAGGAGGCCGGAAGCGCACAGCGCGCCGAGCAGGATGTTGTTGCCGCACTGGGCGGAACCGAGCTCGATGCCCATGCTGCGGCAGGGGAGGAACCACGCGGAAGAAGCGTGATCACGCACGGCCCGTTCCACGGCGTCCAGCCCCGGAGCGGCTTCCCGCCCGGCGGAAACGGACAACGGCGGGATGGCGTCCGTGCTGGAAAACACCACGCCCCCCTGCTTCAGGTAACGCAGGCCGCGCAGCGTTTCCAACGGCTCAAAGCCAAGCACGATGTCGGCTTCCCCAAATCCGAGCTTGGGGCTTTTCCAGCCGCCGAGCAGAATGGTGGATTCCACAACGCCGCCGCGCTGCGCCATACCGTGGATTTCGCCGGCGACCACCTCGACGCCCTGCGCCACGGCAACGCGGGCCAGCAGCGTGGTGGCGGTAAGCGTTCCCTGACCACCCACACCCGTCATATAAATACGAATACGATTGCTCATCTTCAGCTCCGCTTGCGGGCCCGGATAGCGGGCGTTACCTGGAGACACACCATGCAGCCGGAACACTGCGACTCATCCACGCTGACGACCGGGGCTTCGGCGGTGCCGCCGCGACGGAACGCGGGGCAAGCAAGCTCGGCCAGGCACTTCAAGGCTTCCTCGCCCTGCGTGACGACCTCAGCCACCTGCGGGCGGTTCTGCTTCAGCGTGCGGCGGGCGAACAGCATACAGGGCTCTTCCGCGATGATGACGCGAACCCCAGAGCGGGCCTTCATTTCCTCAATCGTCTTCAGCGTGCTGCGCATGTTGAAGGGCTTGACCTTGGCGACGTCCGTAACGCCGATGCCGCGGACAACGCTCTCGATGTCCAGATGGTTGCAGCCTTCGCCGAGGACGGCGGTGCACACGCCGGGGTTGGGCTGATGGCCGGTCATGGCGGTCGTGCCGTTGTCGAGGATCACCAGCAGCACGTCGTGCTTGTTGAACACGGCGTTGGCAAGGCCGGTCATGCCGGAATGGAAGAATGTGGAATCGCCGATGAAGCCGACCACGGGGCGATCGGAAACCATGGCGAACCCGCTGCCTGCGGATACGGAAGAGCCCATGCAGAACAGGAAGTCCGCGGCGCGCAGGGGCGGAACCATGCCGAGGGTATAACAGCCGATGTCGCTGGAGTAGACGGCTTCGTCGCCAAAGACTTTGCGGACGGCGTAGTACATGGCGCGGTGCGAGCACCCGGCGCAGAGGTTCGGAGGACGGCCGGGCAGACGGGACACGTCGATGGCGGAACCGCTGACGGACACGGGCTCCTTGCCGAGCACGGCGGCCAGCGCGCGGGCCACGGCGCCCGTGGAGTATTCGCCGAAAATCGTCAGATCCGGGCCTTTGCCCACGATGGAAACGTCGATCCCGCGTTCTTGGGCGAGCGCACGAAGATCCTGCTCAACCAGCGGCTGGAGCTCTTCGAGCACCAGCACCGTATCGCAGCCGGACATGAAGTCCGCCAGCAGGTTTTCCGGCAGGGGCCACGTGAACCCGAGTTCGAGTACCTTGACCTCCTTTTCCCAGCCGTTCTCTGCGAGCGCGTCGGCAAGGTAGGCCCGGCTGATGCCGCTGGCGACGACGCCGATGCGCCCTTCGCCGGAAACCTTGTTCCACGGGGAGGCTTCGGCCTTGGCGCGGGCGTTCTCAAGGTGCTCGACAAGAACCTTATGGCGGCTCTGCGCCACGGCGGGCACGGGCACGAAACGCATGGGGTTGCGCTCGAAAGGCACGATGGGGGCCGGTTCGCCGAGCGCGCCGAACGTAACCGGGCCGCGCAGGTGGTTGACGCGGGTAGTCGTGCGCAACATGACCGGCTGCTGGAGCTCACGGGCCAGCAGCAGGGCTTCACGGGCCATATCCTTGGCTTCCTGCGCCGTGGCGGGCTCGAAGCAGGGCATCCCCATGAACCGGGCGTAGGTGCGGTTATCCTGTTCATCCTGGCTGGAATGGCACAGCGGATCGTCGGCGCTCACCAGCACGAAACCGCCGGGAAGCCCCACATACGCCGCGGTGAACAGCGGATCGGCGGCCACGTTGACGCCCACGTGCTTCATCGTGGTCATGCTCATAGCCCCGGCAAGGGCCGCGCCGGCACCCACTTCCACAGCCACCTTCTCATTGACGGAATACTCCATGCGGTATCTGCCGCACGAGGCGAGAGCGTGGAACGTGTCCGGGATCTCGGATGAAGGGGTGCCCGGATAGCAGGTTACCACATTGATCCCTGCTTCCAACGCCCCCCGGACGATGGCCTCGTTGCCAAGAAGCAGGTGTCTCACGCCCGCTTCAGCAGCCAGTAACGGATGACTCATGAAAACCTTCCCTCGTGTTTGAAGCGCGGCGGGAACGGATCCGGGCCGCACGGTTTTCCGAAAGAAACGGCCCCTGCGCAAACGGGCTGAGGCCTTGCGGCAACAGCCCGTTTTCTTTCCGGAAAACCGGAAACCGACAGGGTTTACGACGGAGGCCGTTCCCCTTGATAGGCGTTAGGAGGCCATGCGCGCCTTCAGTTCGGCGATCTTGGCCTGAAAGTAGCCGTTGTTTGCGGCATCCCCCAGAGAGGCGGCGATGCTTTCATAGGCGGCGAGTGCGCGGTCGAGCTTGCCCGCGAGTTCCGCGGACATGGCCTGCCCTTCCAGGATGGCGGGGCGCAGGCTTTCGGGGGCACCCTTTTCCAGGGAGTCGAAAACGGCGAGCGCTTCGGCGTACTTGCCTTGGCGCTGGAGGAGGTCGGCCTGATTGATGGCGGCCATCATCCCGATGGGGCCCTTGGGATCGGCGGCGGCGACGGCGGCATAGGCGTCGGCGGCCTTCCCGTATTGTTCAAGGCCAAGGGCGGCGGTGGCGATTTCAAGCTGGACGCCGGGCTTCATGTCGCTGGGGGCGGTGGGCAGGAATGTTTCCAGCGCGGCGATGCGATCCGGGCCCTGCGTGCTGACGAGGATGCGGCCAAGCTCAAGATGCGCCTCGCGCTCCACACGGCCCTGATGCCACTGCCAGCCTCCGACGCCGACGATGACGAGCACCAGCAAAACGATGCAGGCCACGATGATGCGGCTGTTCCGAAGCACGAAGCTCAACAGCGGCGTGGCTTCGACGGCCACTTCGGACTGGATTTCGCCCATCAGACTGCCGGGGATCTGAGGCCCGGACGGACGGAGAGGATCTGCCATGATGTCTGTACTCCTTGACTCTTCCACACTCTTTTTTATGTCGGACGAAGTCCGATGCACGCAGAAACGGGCTTGCCGGAGCAAGACCAAAGACAGCAAAACATAGGTTGGATCGACAGGAATGTCAAAAGAAATGTCCCGGCCGGGGTTGCGGGAAACGGCGTGGAACCGTATACATACGGGCTACAGGGAACGGTTCGACCCTCCCGCGCCACGAAAAAGGAAACGCCATGACAGTCTCGATCGAACTTCAGATGGAACGGATGGGGCAGCGCGCCAAGAAGGCCGCCCGCGTGCTCGCGGCCGCCGCGCCCGCAGCCAAGACGCAGGCCCTGCGCACGCTCGCCGCACTGCTCATCGAACGCCAGCCTGACATCCTCAAGGCCAACGCCCTCGACGTGGACGCCGCCAAAGCCGCAAACATGGACGCGCCGCGCCTCGACCGCCTCACCCTCACGCCGCGCATCATGGCGGATATGGCCGATGCCTGCCTGCATATCGCCGAGATGGCTGATGAAGTCGGCGTCATCGAGCAGCAGTGGCAGCGCCCCAACGGGCTTATGATCGGCAAGATGCGCATCCCGCTTGGGGTCATCGCCATGATTTTCGAGTCGCGCCCCAACGTCACCATCGACGCCGCCATCCTGTGCCTGAAAGCCGGGGACGCCGTGATCCTGCGCGGCGGCTCGGAGGCCATCCACTCCAACCTCGCGCTGGCGGGGCTCCTCCACGAAGCGCTGCGCAGCGCCGGGCTGCCCGAAGATGCGGCGCAGGTCGTGGAAACCACGGATCGCGCCGCCGTCGCCGCGCTCTGCAAACTTGACAAATATGTGGACGTCATGATCCCGCGGGGCGGGGAATCGCTGGTGCGCGCCGTCTGCGAAGCCGCCACCATGCCCGTGCTCAAGCACTACATGGGCGTGTGCCACCTTTATATAGATGAAGGGGCGGATCTCGGCATGGCCCTGCGGCTCGCCCACAACGGCAAAGTCCAGCGCCCCGGCGTCTGCAACGCGCTTGAATGCCTGCTGGTGCATGAGAAAGAGGCCGCCGCGTTCCTGCCGACGCTTGCCGCGAAACTCGGCGGCGACGGCGTGGAGTTCCGGGCCGACGCCCGCGCCCTGCCCCTGCTGTCCGGGGCCAGGGCCGTCCCCGCGCAGCCCGGCGACTTCGGGCAGGAGTTCCATGACCTGATCCTTGCGGTCCGCGTCGTGGATTCGCTGGATGACGCGCTGGATCACATCGCCAGTTACGGCTCGAACCATACCGAAGTCATTTGCACCAACAACCACGCCAACGCCATGCGCTTCCTGCGCGAGGCCGACGCATCCCTCACCGCCGTCAACGCATCCACCCGTTTCAACGACGGCGGGCAGCTCGGCCTTGGCGCCGAAATCGGGATCTGCACCTCCAAGCTGCATTCCTATGGCGCTATGGGCGTGCGCGAACTCACCACAACCAAATTCGTAGCCCTTGGGACTGGGCAGATCAGGGAATAGCATGACTCCGGAAACCATCGGCATCCTCGGCGGGACATTCAACCCCGTACACATCGGACACCTCCGGCTGGCTACCGCCGTGGCCGAAGCGCTGAAACTCAAGCATGTGGATCTCATGCCCTGCGCCGTCCCGCCGCACAAGCCCGATTCCGGCCTGCTTCCGTTCGAGATGCGTGTCTCGCTGCTGCAGGGCGCGCTGGAAACGCCCCCAAACGTTTCCCCATCCGATGCACGGCTTCAGGTCAGCACGCTTGAGGGCGAACTTCCCCACCCTTCCTATACATGGAACCTGATCACGGAATGGCGGAAGCGGCATGTCTCTGAAAGCCCCATGTTCATCCTTGGGGGTGAGGATTTCATGCACCTGGACACATGGCACAGGGGGTTGGAGCTTCCCAACATCACCAACTTTGTCGTGGTGCCCCGCTGCCGGGCGGATGAGGAGGCGTTCCGGGCGACGATAGCCCGTTACTGGCCCAAGGCCGTCATCACCGAGCCCGATGAAAACAACCTCCTCTCGGCGGCGATCACGGACGAAACCTCCTGCCTCTACCTTCCGCTGCCGCATCTGGACATCAGTGCCTCGCTGCTCCGCGCCAAATGGCTCCTTGGCGAAAGCATCCGCTACCTGACCCCCGACCCGGTCATCGACATTTTGGATACCTATAAGGAAGACGTCCGCCTCTGCTGGCAATGACAAAAAGCCTTCCCTGTGATGGGGAAGGCTTTTTGTATGTCCTGCCATGCCCCGGTGGTTGTCTTTTACATTTGGCCTGTCATGGCATACGATTGTTTTGTATCAACAATATACTGAAATTATATACTTTTTTAATTTTCCGCCGGTAGGCTCCATGATTGGGTGATTTTATTGGTTACTTCTTTAGAATTTCAGGAAAGAAAGCATCAACCGTTTTTATGGCACAGCCTTAAATTTTTGGCTGTATCCTAGGCTGTGTCGCCAATTAGATATAGTCTATTGAAACTATTTAACTATTTTTAAGCCGCAAAATTATCACTAAAATAATTTCAAATAGTTATATGTAGAATGACGTCACAGCCTAGAAAACGTCTGATGCTTTTTTCCCTGACGCTCCAAAGGATTAACCGACAAAATGCCTTAGCCACGGATTCCGCCAAGAAAAAACTGGAGAAAAAGGCGGTATTTTCACTGCGCTGTGGCGATGAAGCCACATACTGTTACTTTTCTTTTTACCTAATTCGATTTTCACCGCACTGTGGCGATGAAGCAACCCCACACTATAACAAAGCCAAATTTTTTCTCTGCGGAGCCCCCACACTGCGGCAATACGCTGTGAACCGGTTGGCCCTCCAGTAAGGATCTAGGCGTTCATCCGACACAATTATACGATTAAATTCACAAGCTAAACACACACCCCCTCTCTGTACATTATCCCGGATAAACACATCCCGCCCTGCGCTGTTTCCCCTATCTTCGTTTATCAAAAAGGCTGTGTCATAGAAAATGGTTGATACTTTTTTTCTTGAAGTTCCAAAGGAATAAGTAACAAAATACTTTAACCACGAATTTCGCAAAGAAAAACTAGCGAAAGAGGCTGTATTTTCACCATACTGTGGAGATGAAACAACCATATGCTATGACAGAGCCACCCCCAAAAGCTATAAAGAACACATAATTATTATGATTATCAATAATATATCTTCTCACAGTATGTAGTTGTCTTATCTCCAACGTTTGGTGAAAATACAAACTATTTCTCCGGTTTTCCGTCAGTGGACTTCATAGTTGGGGTACTTATTGGTGATTCCTTTGGAATTTCAAGAAATAAAGCATCAACCATTTTCTGCGGCACAGACAAAAATGATTACATTCCACACGATGGATGCCTATTTTTCTTAATAAAAAGGTTATCATTATCATATAAGAGGGGGGAGAGGTTCCAGCCTTTGATTGAAAAGGGTTGCGTGATAATGCATATTCAAATTATAATGCATAAAAGACTTGTTTTATAATTAATGGATACTATTGAATTATTTTAAATAGGCAATTCATTTATGCATTAAGTTTACCTTTATTTTATCATCTTTATGTGCCATTCTTTTTCAATCTATAGAAATATAACATGATAATTCTCAGGTATGGCCTTTGCATATCCTTTTTTGAACAAGCGTATTTTGAAAGATGACAACAATCGGATAGTAAATGCAGCCATCCCGCCAGCCTCTTTTCCCTTCTAACGGTGTAAGAACACCTCTCTTGGCTGGCGCGCGGTCTCTCTCTCTCTCTCTCTCTCTCTCTCTCTCTCTCTCTCTCTCTCTCTCTCTCTCTCTCTCTCTCTAGAGTAAGTTCCCTCTTCAATCCGTCAGCCTCTTTGCACGGCATTCCTTTGTTTAGGGGATGCCGTTTTTCCTCCCTTTCTTCGAGAGCCACACTCTCTACCCATCCGTATAAAAAGACCGGCATACGCAAGGCGCGTTGCTGGTCTTTTTATTGCCCCAATCTGGGGAAAATGCGTTTCTGTTATCCGAATCGGGGAAAGGAGCCGACAGGAATGCGTCTGGCAATGCCAACCTTTTACAGGAGGAAGATTCATGAAGAACCGTGTAAAAAATCGCGTGAAGAAGCAGGCGCTGTCTTTCGCGGCGGTCATGGCGATGGTTCTTGGCGGCGGCATGCAGTTGTATGCTGCCGACAAGATCGCTGACACCGTATACCGCAATGGTAAAATCTACACCATTACGGAATCGGCAGATGAGGCCAAAGATGTCAACAATGCCAAAAAGGTTGACGTCGTCGCGACGTTGAACGGCAAGATCGTTTTTGTGGGTTCGGAAGCCGATGCCAAGTCTCAGGGCTACCTTGACGAGAACAAGGTCAACAAGATTGTCGACCTGCGCGGCAAGACCATGCTGCCCGGCTTTGTTGACGGTCATGGGCACTTCCCTCAGCAGGGGAACTGCGATCTCTATCAGGTAAACCTGAATAGCTATCCCCTCGGTGAAATGACCTGCATAGCCGACTATGTTGCGGCTCTCCAGAAGCAATCTGATCTTATCGGTGATAATGATACCCTGATCATTGGTTATGGGTATGATGATACGCTGATTGAAGAGATGGTGCATCCCACGAAAGAAGATCTTGATAGCATTCCCAATCCTGTCATTATTAAGCATATTTCCGGGCACATGCTTGTGGCCAACTCACGGGCTCTTAAAGAGCTTGGAACGAAGGGCGATATTCTTGAAACGCCGGATTTGTGGAAGACGGCCGGCGTGGTGCTGGGAGACGACGGCAAACCTACGGGGCTCCTTCGGGAAACCGCTGCCATGAGCCTCATCAATTCGGCGACCAAAACTGACTCGCAAAAGGCCGTCAGCCGCGCCAGCCAAGTCTACGCCGCCGCTGGCGTAACGACCTCTGACGGTGGCACGAGCATGTTGTATGCTGATATCCCGCTCTTCCAACGTGGCATGCTTCGTGATGAGCTGGGTGTCCGCGTCGTTTTCCATCCCATTGGTTATCTGAGCGCTAATCCGGCCTCAGGTTCGATGAACCGTTCTTCGCTCGGCTGGACAGGTGCCGATTACCTTGACGGGACTAATGCCGTCAAAATCGGTACGGATATTTCGGATCTCCACCTTTCTGTGAGTGGATATCCCCTTGAATCAATGGAGACCCAACTCAACAGTAAGTATTCCGATATCGCCGATCAGGTGGCATCCCTGAATGGCAAAAACATGGTTTTCCTCGGTGCATGGAAGCTCATGTGTGACGGTTCCCCGCAGGGCTACACCGGCTGGATGAAGTACCCCGGCTACTACACCCTCGGCGAATTTGAACAGGCCGAAGAGGACAGAGGAGGGGAATTCAGCGAGCAAAACTACTATAGCGGGCGCTCTGTAGGCGGCAATGATCTTCTGAATACCAAGCCTGAAGACATCCCGACGGCCATCGAAATCTACCATAAGTATGGGCAAAGCACCGAGATGCATCTGAACGGCAACGCATCGGGCGAAGCGTGGATCGCGGGTATGGAAAAGGTTCTTGCTAAGAACGCGTATGATCATATTAAGGATACCCGCCACACCGTCATCCATGCCCAATTCTTGGAACGCCAGCAGATCCAGCGCCAGATGGGGCTCTATGACCAGCTCACCAACAAGGCCGAAAACGAAAAAATGTATGTTGAGCTGGAAGGCACCATGAAGTCGGGTATACCTAGCATGGAATTTCTGGGTGGTGACCCTGCCTATACGGATGACATCAATGTCCTTGCGGACCGGATGAAGAAGCAGAAGATCTTCAACTCCTACTTCACGACCCATACCTACTTCTATGGTGACCGCCATAAGAACATCTTCTTTGGCCCCGGCCGCGCCAACCAGATCAGCCCTGCCCAGTACAGCGTGGACTATGGGCAAAAGTTCAGCTTCCATAACGATACGATGGTTACCCCGATCTCCCCGCTCCAGAGCATCGCTTCCGGCGTTACCCGCGTAACGGCCAAGTCGAAGATGTGGGAAGGCGGAACCATCATTTCCGGCAGCAGCAAGGATCCGAGCGCTACCGTTGAACTGGAAGCCCGTAAGGGTAAGGGCGTTATGCAGACCTATTGGGATTATGATCAGCGCCTCAATGTCCTTCAGGCCATCCACGCCGTTACCGCCATGCCTGCGTGGCAGAATAAGCTGGAAGGCAAGATCGGCTCCATTCGGGAAGGCCTTTTCGCCGACTTCACCATCCTTGACGAAGATCCGTTCGTAGTAGCCGAAACCGATCCGGAAAAGATTGCGAGCATCCGCGTGACGACGACTGTCGTGGGCGACAAGCCGATTCACGGCTTCCTCCCGGATGCGGAATCCTTCCTGGGCAAGCCTCTGGCCAGCTATGTACAGCCCAACGATCAAGTTGTGGTTACGGTGACCAGCCATACCGCTATCGACAACAAGCAGGCAGAAAAGGACTATATCGTCCCCATGAAGGACGCCCAGCGCCTCGGCACCTATAGTTTCAACGCCACTGTTGACGGCGGTGATACCGCGGTGTTCCAGATGAGCTTCCTTGGGAACGGCGCCACGGTTGAAAGCATGAACCTCTTCAGACTGGTCAGCTCCACCGAATCCGAGGAATACACCTATTCTGAACAGGGCGAAAAGACCGACGGCTCGTGGTGGATCGCTCCCCTCTCCGATCCCACGCATCCTCTTGCCCCGACTGCCACTCTGAATGCTGACGAAAGCTATTTGGCCTTCTTCGTCATCACCGATAACGGTGGCTTTGATTCAGATATCGACGCCGGGAAGATTGCCACCCCGATAACCCTCATGACCTCCGAAAGCTTGCCCACCAACGGCAACACCGAGGTTGACGACGACGGAAGCAGCAGCGGCTGCACCGTCGGCTCCACGCCTTCCTATGACCTCCTGGTCCTGTTCCTCGGCATGTCGGCCGTAGCCGCTATCCGCGTGCTGCGCCGCCGCAACGAACAATAACATCAATTGAAAAGGGGCCCTCCATCCCGTATGGGGGCCCCTTTCACGCGCAAGGTTTCATGGCGAATTTTTGCTACAAGGCCATTTCCGCAACCGGCAAAACCGTACGCGGCATGGTGGAGGCTGACACCGAACGGCAGGCCATCGCGTCCGTACGCGAAAAGGGGCTTGTGCCGCTCTCCGTCGAATCCGCATCTGCATCCGTTGCCAACCCGGAAAAGCCTTCCGCCCAAAAACCTTTCAAAAAAATCCTCGAATCGCTCCGCCCCGTCCCCAAGACGGCCGTCGCAGCCATGGCCCGCCAGCTTGCTACACTGCTGCATGCGGGCCTTCCGCTTGACGAGGCCCTTGCGAGCATCTGCGCCCACGACGATCTCTCCCGGATGCAGGGCATCGTTTCCCGCCTGCGCGACCGGATTATGGCGGGTGGGGATCTTGCTGACGGGCTGGCCGAGTTCCCCCGCATCTTCTCATCAACGTTCGTGACGATGGTACGGGCGGGCGAAGCCTCCGGCACGCTGGAACTCGTGATTGAACGCTTCGCCGAACATATCGAACAGCAGGTGGCGCTCGTGCGCAAGGTGCAGGCTACGCTGGCCTACCCCATCCTCATGCTGTTCGTGGGCATCGGCGTCGTCATCTTTCTGCTGACGTTCGTGATCCCCAAGGTCACACAAATTTTCTCGGACATGGGCCGCGCGCTTCCCGTGCCCACGCAGATCCTGCTGGCCGTCAGCGACGGCATCCGATCCGGCTGGTGGATCATCCTGCTCCTCGCCCTCTGCATCATGCTCGGCATTTGGCGGATGCGCAGGACAGAAAGAGGCAAACGGTACACCCACCGCCTGCTGCTGCGCCTGCCCGGCATTGCCGGCATCTACCGCCCGCTGATCGTCGGGCATATGGCCCGCACCCTCGGCATGCTCCTCAAAAACGGCGTCACCCTGCTCAAGGCCCTGCACATCGTCAAATCCGTGGCGGACAACAAACTCATGGCCCAAGCCGTCCAGAACATGATCGACGGCGTGCAGGCGGGCCGGGATCTCTCGGAATTCATGGACGATCCGCTTGTCTTTCCGCCGTTGTCCCGCCAGATGGTCGCCGCCGGGGAACGGAGCGGGCAACTCGGCGAAATGCTGCTTTGGGTCGCCAACGACAGCGAAAACCGGGTCGCCTCGCGCCTTCAGGTCGTCACGTCCCTCATGGAACCGGTCATGATCCTCCTGCTGGGCGGCATCGTCGGCTTTGTGGTCATCGCCATCATCCTGCCCATCTTTGAAATGAGCACCCTCGCAGGCTGACCATGTCCAAGCGCGTGACCACATTCTTCTCCCTCTTCTGCATCTCGCTGATCGCGTGGTTCCTTGCCAAGGCCACCTTCGCCCTGCGCGAGACGGCGCTCGACACACCCGGTTCCGCCTCCCGGCTTACGGAACACGCCGCTGCCGCGCCCGAACCGCTCTCCGCCTTCGACGGCATCACCGCACGCAACCTCCTTGGGGTTTCCGTCTTCCCACCTGAAGCCCGCCGTTCCCCCAAAGGCGGTACGGGGACGGATTCCGGCGAAGAAAGCGAACGCCTTTCCGCCGAAGGCATCGACGCGCTGCCCATCAGCAAGCAGGGTTGGAAACTGCTCGGAACCATCGTGGACACGGGGCCGGGCAAGGCCAGCCGCGCCGTCATTCAGGTGAACGGGACGGAACGGCCCTACAGGGAAGGGGACACGATACAAGGGTGGAAAATCGCCCTCGTGCAGCGCCGCACCGTGGTCATCGCCAAAGGCGGAGCAAAAGAACGGCTGCCCATGAGCGAGGATTCTATCCTCCAAAAGGAAAGCGCCAAACCCGACGAACAAAAGGCCGTGAGCCGCGCCCGGCTTCGGGAAGAACTCGGCGACATCGGCGCCCTGATGCGCGCCGTCTCCGTCTCCCCGCAGGCCGTGGGCGGCTATCAGGGTTTACGCATCCTCGACATGCAGCCGGGAAGCTACATAGAGGAGCTCGGCCTCAAAAAAGACGACCTTCTGCTGGGGGCCAACGGCAAGCCCCTGAGAGGGTTCGGCGATCTGGGCGGGCTTGGGGATTTGGCCGACAAGAGCGCCATCACGCTCGAAGTCTTGCGCAACGGGAAAAAAACCATCATCCGGTATGATGTACAAAGTTGATGCCATGTTCGATTCGTCCAGCAAAGCGGCAACGGCCCTTCGTGTCTCCATCCTGTTCCTCGCCCTGTTCTGCGCGCAGGGTTTCCCGTCCGCCGCTCCTGCATGGGCGGAGCCGGAAAACGGCCTGACGCTGGATTTCAAGGATGCGGACATCCATGCCCTCATCAAGTACATCAGCGAAGCCACCGGCCGGAACTTCATCACCGATCCCGCAGTCAAAGGGAAAGTGACCGTCTATTCCCCGGTCAGGATTTCCCCGGATGAAGCCTTTGAGACCTTCGTCTCCATCCTGCGCGTGCAAGGGTACGCGGTGCAGAAAAGCGGCACGGCCTACAAGATCGTCCCGCTGAAGGAAGGCATCGGGCAAGGCGAAGACGCCGCCGTGGGCCGTAAAATGGGTTCCGAGCTGGAAACCGTGGTCACGCAGATCGTGCCCCTGAAAGTCGGCGTGGCGGCCGAGCTCGCCAAAATCCTGCCCTCCCTGCTTGGGAAGGAGCACGCCATTTCCGCCTATACCCCATCGAACACCCTCGCGCTGACGGCCCCGGCCCCCAACGTCGCCAAGGCCATGACCTTCCTTGAACAGGTGGAGGCCAGCGAAACGGCGGGCACCTCCGTCACGCTCGGCCTGCAATACGGCGACTCCAAGACGCTGGCCGCCACGCTCGCCAAGATCCTCAAAAGCCGGGATGAGGAGTACGCCAAAAAGGGCCGCCCCACCGTCAGCCTCGTGCTTGCCGACGAACGTACCAACAGCCTGCTCATCTACGGCGATCCCGAAGCCATCGGGATGGCGCGTGACGCGGTCGGCTCCCTGGACATCCCCACCCCCAAGGGCAAGGGCGACGTACACCTTATCTCACTGTCCAACGCCAAGGCCGAGGATCTGGCGCAGGTCATCAATACGCTCGTGGAACGCCAGCGCGCATCAGGGACGGAAGAGCAGAAGCCGGATACCGTGCTTTCCAAGGACATCAAGGTGGTGGCCGACAAATCCACCAACAGCCTTGTCATCACCGCCCGCCCGGATGAATTTGAAGCCCTCAGCAACATCGTCGCCAAGCTCGACGTGGTGCGCAAGCAGGTGTTCATCGAAGCCCTGATCATGGAAGTGAGCAGTGAGGCATCCTTCTCCTTCGGCATCAACTGGGCCGTCGGGGGCAATACCGGAGATGCCGCCATCGTCGGCGGTGTCGGCCTGAACGGGGGAAGCTTCTCCCTGAGCTCCAGCGGAACCAACAAAACGGTATCCCTCCCCTCCGGCGTGAGCATCGGGGCCATCCTGAAAGACGCCATCACCGTGGGCAACACAAGCTACAACATCCAATCCATCCTGAACGCGGTCAGGGGCAACAGCGACGTCGACGTGCTCGCCACCCCGCAGCTCCTCACGCTCGACAACGAGGAGGCCAGCGTGGAAGTCGTGGACAATATCCCGTTCACCAAGGAAAGCACCACCCGCAACGACAACGACTTCACCACCCAGTCCATGGACTACAAGGACGTGGGCGTGAAGCTCAAGATTACCCCGCGCATCAGCGACGACGGCTCGCTCCGCCTTGAGGTGGAACAGGAAGTCAGCCGGGTCACGCAGGGCCTCATCACCCTCACCAACGGGGATCAGATCGTCGCCCCGACCACCCGCAAGCGCCTGGTCAAGACGACCATCCTGTTGCAGGACAGCCAGACGGCGGTCATCGGCGGCCTCCTCGACGATCAGAAGACCTACAACCAGAGCGAAGTTCCGGGGCTCGGCAGCATTCCCGGACTGGGATGGCTGTTCAAGGCCCGCAACAAGCAGTCGAACCAGACCAACCTGTTCATCTTCATCACGCCCAAAGTCATCAGGAACGCAGCCGACTCTGCCGACCTTACGCGCGAAAAACAGCTCGTGCTGCATGAAACGAGCGTGGGGCATGACGGCCTCGGCCTGCCGATCATGAGCAAACCCAAGATGCTGAAACCTGTTTTCGTGAACTGACGCCATGAAGACGCTCACTTCATTGCTGGAACGCCTTAACCTCGCCCCTGAAGTGCTGGAGGCCTGTGCGCGGAATGCGGAAGCTTCGGGCATCCCCCTCGAAAGGGCCCTGTACGAGGCGGAGCGCATCGACGAAAACCAGTATCTGGAAACCGCCGCGGAGCGCCATGCCATGCCTTGCGAACTCCGGCTTGCGGCCCTCGTGGGCAAGGAGGGCTCAGGGTGGCGTGCGGACGCCGAACGTGTTTGTAAAGTTCCCCTTCCTTGGCTCAGAAAACAGAAAGTGGTGCCCGTCCGCGACAAGGACGGCAAACTTGCACTGGCGATCTGCCATCCGTTCAGTTGGCTTCTCGCGCAAGAACTGGGGATGCTGCTCGGCGAACGGCTTGAATACCCCGTACTTGCCCGCGAAGACGACATCACGGACGTCATCAACCGGATTTTCGGCGAGTCCACCCGCTCGGAAGGGAGCGTCTCGGACGTGCTCGGCGATTCGGTCAATGAGATCGACGAATTCAACGAAGATGCGGTGGAGGACTTGCTGGAGGACAGCAGCGAAGCCCCGTTTATCCGGCTGGTCAACATGATCCTCGCGCAGGCCGTGCGCGCCGGGGCCAGCGACATCCACATCGAACCCTACCGCGACGTTTCCCGCGTGCGCTTCCGGCTGGACGGCGTGCTTTACGAACGCCACACCCTGAACAAGGCCCATCACGCCGCCGTGGTGTCGCGCATCAAGGTCATGGCGAAGCTCAACATCGCGGAAAAGCGCCTGCCGCAGGACGGGCGCATCGCCATTTCCCTCGGCGGGCGTCAGGCGGGGCTGCGCGTGTCCACCCTGCCCACGTCTTTCGGCGAGCGCGTGGTGCTCCGCCTGCTCGAAAAGAGCGAACGCGTGCTCTCCCTCACCGAACTCGGGCTCAGCCGGGAAGACTTGCAGCTCATGCATTCCCTTGTGGGGATCACGCACGGCATCGTGCTGGTCACCGGCCCCACCGGCAGCGGCAAGACCACCACGCTTTACGCCGTGCTTCAGGAACTGACCGCGCCGGACAAGAACATCCTGACCATTGAAGATCCCGTGGAATACGAGCTGGAGGGCGTTGGGCAGATACAGGTCAACCCCAAAATAGGGCTGACCTTTGCCGACGGGCTGCGCTCCATCGTGCGCCAAGACCCGGACGTCATCCTGATCGGTGAAATCCGCGACGCCGAAACCGCCGCCATCGCCGTGCAATCCGCCCTGACCGGGCACCTCGTCTTTTCCACCCTGCACACCAACGACGCGCCCGGCGCAGTCACCCGCCTCTTCGACATGGGCGTGGAACCGTTCCTGCTCTCCTCGGTCCTGCGCGGCGTGGTGGCGCAGCGCCTCGTCCGTATGCTCTGCCCGCACTGCCGGGAGGCCTATCTCCCGGATGGGCAGGAACTGGAAAAGCTCGGTGCGGCCCGTTCCGCCTACCGGCCCGGCCAGCCGCTCTACCGGGCCAAAGGCTGCCCGGACTGTCTGGACACGGGATACCGGGGCCGTATGGCGATTTATGAAATCATGCCGGTAAGCGACGCTTTGAAACGGCTCATCGTGGATAAGGCCGACGCCAACGTGCTTGGGGCGTGCGCGCTGTCCGAAGGCATGCGCAACCTGCGGCATGACGGCATGTTGAAAGTGATCGCGGGGCTGACCTCGCTTACCGAAGTTGCGAGGGTTACCAATGAGTAGCAAAATAAACGGCACTTCCCGGAGGCACGCCCCGACGCCTCCGCATGAGGCCCACGGCGAAGCGCCTTTAACATACGGGGCGGCCACATGATGCGGGCGTTGCTGGACAGGCTGCTTTTCGCGCTTCCTTCCCCGCCTTCCCGGGCCTCGCTGGTGCGTGGGGGGCTCTATCTCCTGTTCGGGCTGCTGCTGTACGGCCTGTTCCTCGGCATACTGTACGTGCGCGAGCTCGGCGTGGTCGGCCTGCGCCAATGGTGCGGGCGTCTGCCCGGCGTGCAGATGGACATGAGCCGCCCGGAACTGTCTTTCTTTCCGCCCGCGCTGGAAATCGCCGAGCTGACGGTGCAGCCGCCGAACGCCCCGGAGCCGTTGGCCTTCCGCAATGTCCGGGCGGGCCTGACCGCCTTCCCGCTTGGCGTAACACTCGACGCTGACATCGCCGGGGGTGAGCTGAACGCAACCGTGATCCCCTCCTCGCTCTGGAACCCCGAACGGCTCGCCGTGCGGTCATCCCTCTCCGGAATCGGCATCGAGCCCTTAATCAGGCCATTCGTGGGCAAAACGTCTCTCGTGCAGATACGAAGCGGCAAGCTGGATGGTTCCGCAACCCTCGACCTGCCCCTTCTGAACGGGCGGCCCGATCCGCTTGCGGGCGAAGGCTCATTGAACCTCTCCCTGCGCGGGGGCGTGGCGGATCTCAGCCTGCCTATGCTCAAGAGTTCCCGCCTGGATAAGTTGGAGGGCACAGTGGAAACCGGTTGGAAAAAAAACCGGCTGACCCTGCACCAGCTCGCAGTACGGAGCCCCGTAATTGCGTGTACCGTCCAAGGGCAGGCTACCCTTGTCCCGCGCGATCTCCCCGCCAGCCGTATGGACGTGCAATCCGCCCTGCGCATCCCGCTTGAACAGGTACGGGAGGAACTCATGCCGGAACGGACGCTTCAATCCCTTAAGGATAAAGGCGAAGTCCGGGTTCGCATCCGGGATGCCTTCCGACGCCCCTCCTTTGACGTACAGCCCTGACCGGAGAGCATTATGATCGCCAAGGACAGCTTCATCATCCTCCAGTCCGGGACTGAACTCACGGGCGCGTTGTGCCGCATCGGGCTGAAAAGCCGTGAGGTTTCGTATCTGCACCGCGTCGCCTGCGCCGATCTGACGCCGCAGGCCGTGGCCTCCGGCCTCCGCTCCCTGCTCGACGGGTCGGCTGCGGCGGGTCTGAAGCGGCCGGACGACGTGCGCGTGTGCCTGTCCGCCGGGGCCGCGCTGTTTAGGGACTGGGCCTTCCCCTTCCGTTCGCGGGCCAAGGTGGAGCAGGCGCTTTCCCTGATGCTCGAAACCGAATTTCCCTTCGACGCCGACACGCTCGCGCACCGCGTCTGCCTGACCGGGAACGCCGCCGCGTCCGCCGGGTACAAAAGCGGCGCACAGGCAATCAGCGTATCCCTCCGAAAGGAAGAACGGGATTTATGGCTGGACGCCTTTGACGCGGAGGGGCTTTTCCCCAGCCTCGTCACCGTTGATCCGTTCCCGCTACTCATAAACCTGCCGTCCAGACAACATGGAATAGCCCTGTTCCTGCACGTCCAGCGCGAATGCTCCACCGTGGCCCTGCTCGACAACGGCACCATCCGGCGCATCCGGGCCATCCCGGTCGGCTGGATGCCCGAAACGGACGCCGCCGGCCTCAACAGCCCTTCATCCGAACGGGAAAACGCCGCCCTGTGCGGATTCGCCGCCCGGCTGCGGCGCGAAACATCCCTCGTACTGGAAGGGACGCCTTTCGTGCCGGATCGCCTTCTCGCCTATGGCGAGGCCTTTCTCGGAAACGGCGCGTCCGCCCGTTTTGCCGAAGCCTTCGGGCTGCCCGTTTCCGTGCTTGGCCAAGAAATACCCTTGGGCGGGCAGGTGGCCCGGCTGGGAGAAACCGATCCTTCCCGGCTCCTCGCGCTCTGCGTGGCAGCCATGCCGCTCCCGGCCCCGTGGCGTCCGCCCCTCATCCCCTCGTTCCACCGTCCTCTGAAGGGGGGCCATCTTTCCAGCGAACACGGCAGGCGTTTGGCATGGGCGGCCTGCGGCGCGCTTGCCGTGGGAGCGGCCTGTCTCGCCTCCGTTTGGGCGGAAGGGTACGCCGCCGGACAGCAGGCCCTGCGCCATGAGGACGCCGCCCGCGCCCTGTTCCGCAAGGCGCTCCCCGACGTGCGCGGCTCGTTCAATCCCGTGCAGATGGAAAGCATCCTCAAAAACCGCATTGCCGGACTGCGCGGCGGCGGGGAAAACGACGCCACCTTCCCGGCCCTCCATCTGTTGCAGGACATGCACGCCGCCGTGCCGGACTCCCTCGACATCCGCCTCGACCACCTGAGCCTCGACGCCCGCCGCTGCGGGTTCGGCGGAACGGCCGCAGGCTATGAGCAGGTCAACGCCCTGCGCGTGGCCCTGTCCGGGCTCCCCGGCGTCCGCGAGGCCAAAATCCTCAGTGCAGCCAACCGTACGGGCAAGCCCGAACCGGGCACGCCGCCGGGCGCGGTCATCTTTGAAATCGAACTTGCCCTTGAGGGAGGCCAGCCATGAGCGTGTCCCGTCCCCTCCTCCTCGGCCTCGGCGGGCTTGTGCTCCTTGGGGCTGTCCAATGGGTGATCCTGCCCATCTTCGAGTATCGTGCCGACAACGCCTCCCGCGCCGAACGCGCCCGGCAGCGCCATCTTTCCATGCGGCTCCTGACCGACGACTACGCCCGGCTGTCCCAGTCGAACGCGGCGGCCCCGGCAAAAAAACGTTCCCTGTTCAGCCTCGTCAACAAGGAGGCCGACCGCCTCTCCCTGTCCCGGCGCATCGAGGCCCTACGCCCGGCGGCCCGCAAGGAAAACGACGGCTCCGAGCGCATCGAGATGCGCCTTACCGGCCTCTACCTGAAACAGGGGGTGCAATGGCTGCACGCGCTGGAATCGCACCCCGGCGTCCGCGTCGAAAACGTCACGTTCCGGCGTTCGGGCAAAAATCTTCTGGA
>NZ_DBMAFI010000039.1:0-31952 GCF_057864385.1 Bilophila sp.
TCCCCTCTCCCTCCCAAGACTTTCGACGGATGGGGAGGCCGCGCAACGGAAGTTCCGTTGGGCGGCTTTTTTTTGAAGGCTGTGTTATAGAAAATGGTTGATGCTTTTTTCCTTGAAGTTCCAAAGGGATAACCGGAAAATGTCTTAACCGTGGATCCTGCCAAGGGGAAAACCGGAGAAAAAGGCTATATTTTCACCTCACTGTGGAGATGAGCAAACTATAACAGAGCGTTTTTGAAAGGATCCGTTATGGCAAAAGGTTGCCATTTTGTTTTGCTCTGTCATGGAATGCTATTGCTTCATCCCACAGTATGGTGAAAATACGGCCTTTTTCTTCAAGTTCTCCTTTGGCGGGCGCTATGGTTGAGGCTTTTTCTTGGCTATTCCTTCGGAACTTCAAGAAGGCATCAGCCTTTTCTATGATACAGCCTTTTGTTTGGGCTCTATTACATGGTTGTTTCATCTCCACAGTGCGATGAAAAATAGAGCTTTTTTTCTAGTTTTCCCCTTGGCGGGATCCACGGTTAAGACATTTTCCGGTTATACCTTTGGAGTTCCAAGGGAAAAAGCATCACCCATTTTCTATAACACAGCCTTTGTTTTATATAGGTTATAGCAAATATTGAAAAATATTTTCAGCCGTTGGGCCTGTCAGCAAATATCTCCCCAAAACCTAGTGAAATCAATTACTGCAAAATGACGTCAGCCAAAGACTGCGGCAGAGGCTTTGGGGGAAGAGGCTTTAGGGTAACTATAGACAGTTGTTTCAGCATATAAAAAATACACGGCATCAAACTGTTTGATGCAGGCAGCAAGGGCGGCTCTTCCCCCTAGGGCATGTCGTTACACTATATAACAACTTGAAATTATTAAAATATTTTGATACTTAAAACAGTTAAACAATTTTCAATAGATTATATAATTAAAGCCCCCCCCTGAAAAGCGGGGCTTCAATATCAGCCTTCCCGCCGAAAAGAATCCGTTGGATGCCGTTGCCAAAAGCGCCGCTTGCGGCTATGCTTTGATCATGATTCCATCCTCCACAGACCGCCTCTTCCTTTTCTCTTCCATAGCGGGCCGTCCTGTCCCGTGTGGTCTGTGCCTTCGCCTTGCATCCGCGAACTGCCTCCCCCCCTGAGCGCCTTGCGTGCTCCGGTGAGGTGACACCGGACCCTTCCCCCATCCACGCGCATTCCATACCGGGTATGGAAGCGTCTCCGAGCAACTAGGGCTGCACGCCTTGAGCGTGTGCTTTCGTCCTGCCGCATCCTCACTCCATGCGTCAGGCTATCCTTTACTTGTATCTTGTGAGGCTCCCATGAAAAAATTCCTGCTCCCCGCTTTCGCCGCAACGCTTCTTTTGGCCGCCACTGCCGTGGCCGCGCCCCTCGACGCCTTTAAAAGCATGAAAGGCACTCTGGACATTGCCGGAGGCACCGCCCACATCCCGGTCATGAAGGAAGCCGCCAAACGCATCATGACCGCCAATCCCGACATCCGCATCACCGTGGCGGGCGGCGGTTCCGGCGTGGGCGTACAGCAGGTGGGCGAAGGGCTCGTCCAGATCGGCAACACGGGCCGCCCGCTGAAGGACAAGGAAATCAAAAAATTCGGCTTGAAAACATTCCCCTTCGCCATTGACGGCGTGGCCCTCGTGGTCAATCCCGCCAACAGCGTGACCGACATCACCGCCCAGCAGGCCGTCGACATCTACAACGGCAAGATCACCAACTGGAAGGAACTCGGCGGAGCCGACGCGCCCATCACCCTGTACACCCGCGAAGACGGCAGCGGCACCCGCGAAGTGTTCGTGGAACGCGCGCTGAACAAGGGCTCCATCGTGCAGTCCGCCAACGTGGTGAACTCCAACGGCGCGATGAAGACCGCCGTGGCGCAGGACAAGCAGTCCATCGGCTACGTGGGCATCGGGCATGTGGATAAGAACGTGAAGGCGCTCGTCTTCGACAAGATGGTTCCCTCGCAGGAAAACGCCTCCAACGGCACGTATAAAGTGACCCGCCTGCTGTTCATGAACACCAAGGGCGCCCCCGAAGGCATCACCAAAGCCTTCATCGACTACATCTACACCCCCGAAGGCACCGAAATCATCAAAAAGAGCGGCTACATCCCCACCGGCAGGCAATAACCCGCCCCAACACGGAAAGAATGGGGAGCCCACCTGTCTCCCCACCTTCCATGTTCACAATGCATTCATCCCCTGATGAACCATAGTGCCCGACCTCGTGCACACTGGCGTTGGCGTCCTCTCCCCCCCCAAAAAAACGGACGCCAACGCCGCCTTCCCCTTCCTCAGGGAAAACGGCATCAGGGATCGATAACGGACGTCTCTGGAGGGGGAGGGGTGGGCGCGGGCAGTGCCAGCCGTTTGGGGAGGGGAAAGAGCCCCTCCTCTCAGCCCCTCCCTTTCCCCAGCAGCCTTTCCATACACCTCAACACGGACAGCTTGATGGACACTTCACTCACGGAGCGCGGCGGGCTCCCCCTGTTGGCGGCATGGCTGGCCGGGGCGTCCGTGTGCGCCGTCTTCGCCCTTATCGCCTGCTTCGCACTGCCCGTCGTGTTCAGCGCACAGGGGGGCCAGATATTCAACTGGGTCTGGCGCCCGGATACCCATGAATTCGGCATCCTGCCCATGATCGTGGGCTCGCTCCTGCTGTCCGTCTCCGCCCTGCTCCTGAGCTGGCCTCTCGCGGTCGGCGTGGCCTGCACCATACAGGACGGCGGGAAAAACCACCTCTTCGGCGGCACCGTCGCGGGCATCATCCGGTTCATGACCACGATCCCCACCGTGGTTTACGGCTTCGCCGCCGTCTTTCTGCTTGTCCCCATCGTCCGCGAGGCCGCGGGGAAAGGTTCCGGCCTCTGCTGGCTCTCCGCAGCCCTGATGCTCGCCCTGCTCATCCTCCCCACGATGGTTCTGGTCATGGATTCAGCCATGCGGACGAAGGAAAAGGACGTCCGCATCACCGCCGCGGCCCTTGGCTTTACGCACTCCCAAACGCTGGCCTGCCTCGTGCTCCCCGCCTCCCGGCGCTGGCTGCTTACGGCGGCCATCCTCGGTTTCGGGCGCGCCGTGGGCGATACGCTGATCCCGCTGATGCTCACGGGCAACGCCCCGCATGTGCCGGAATCCCTGCTCGGCAGCCTGCGGACGCTGACCGCGCACATGGGGCTCGTCACGGCCACCGAAGTGGGCGGCCCGGCATATAATTCCCTGTTTGTGGCGGGCGGGCTGCTCCTCCTCACCAGCGCCTGCGTCAGCCTTGCGCTGCGCAAGCTGGCATCCGAATCCGGCGAACAGCTTCCCGGACTGCCCGCCCTCTGGAGACGGCACGCGCCTTCCGCACTCCGCCCGCTGTCCTTCATTTCGGGGATCGCCGTCGCCTCCGCCATCGCGTGCCTGCTCGGATTCCTGCTGTATCGCGGCCTGCCCACGCTCGGCCCGTCCCTCCTCTTCGGAGACACCCCGCCGCTCCGCGCCCTGCTCGGCACCCTGCCCGTTTGGGACGGCATCTGGCCCGCCTGCGCCGGGACGTTCTGCCTCATCGTGACGACCATGCTCCTCGCCGTCGGGCCGGGCATCGGCTGCGGCATCTATCTTGCCGAGTACGCCTCGCCTTCCATGAAACAAAGGTTCGGCGTGCTCATGGACATCCTCGCGGGCATACCGTCCATCGTCATGGGGATTTTCGGCTTTACGCTCATCCTGTTCCTGCACCGCCTCGGCATCGCCGGAGCCAGCCCCGGCATCCTGCTCGCGGGCGGCTGCCTCGCCCTGCTGGTTCTGCCCTCGCTCGTGGTCACAACCCGGACGGCGCTGGAAGGGCTGCCCGCCTCCCTGCGCCTGACGGGGTTCGCGCTCGGCCTGACACGCAGCCAGACAGTCCGCCATATCCTCGTGCCGCAAGCCAGCCAGGGCATCCTCGGCGGCGTCATGCTGGCTATGGGCCGCGCCGCCGAAGACACGGCGGTCATCCTGCTGACCGGCGTGGTCGCCAATGCGGGCCTTCCGTCCGGCCTCGCCGTGCGCTTCGAGGCCCTGCCCTTCTTCATCTATTACACGGCGGCCCAATACCAGACGCCGGAAGAACTCGAACGCGGCTTCGGAGCCTCGCTGACGCTCCTGCTGCTTTCGGGAAGCCTTCTGCTCGCCGCATGGTGGCTGCACGCCCGCTATCAACGCCGCAAGGACGCCCGTTCCCTGCGGGAGGGAGTTTCCGCATGACGCTGGCAGCACGTATCCGGCGGCTTTCCGTCGCCTTCCACGGACGCACGATCCTCCATGACATCACCCTGGACATCCCGGCAGAAGGCATCACCGTCCTGCTCGGACGCTCAGGATCGGGCAAGACGACCTTCCTCCGCGCCCTGAACCGCCTGAACGAATGCCTGCCCGGATGCCGGACATCCGGCGAGGCCGAACTCCGTTTAGGCGGCGAACTCCGCCCGATCTATGCCGGACGCACCGGAGAGGCCGCACTCTCCGACCTGCGCCGCCGCGTGGGTATGGTCTTCCAGACGCCCAATATCCTGCCCGCCAGCATCCGGCAGAACATGCTGCTCCCCCTTCAACTGGCAACAGGATTCCCTGCCTCAGAATGGCAGGAACGGATGGAACGCAGCCTGACGGAGGTGGGGCTTTGGCAGGATGTCCGCTCACGCCTGCGGGAACCGGCTTCGATACTTTCGGGGGGGCAGCAGCAACGCCTCTGCCTTGCCCGCACGCTGGCGCTTGAGCCGGAAATGCTGCTCCTCGACGAACCCACGGCATCCCTCGATCCCGCAACAACCCATACCATTGAAAACCTGCTCCTCAGGCTGGCGGATCGCTATCCCATCCTTCTCGTCTCCCACGGGCTGCCGCAAGCCAAAAGGGTGGCTTCGCGGATTGCCCTCTTTGGGAAAGGACGCCTGCAAGGTCTGATCTCACCCGAAGAACTCCCCAGCGAGGCGGAAATGAACCGCTTTTTCGACGGCGAGGACGCTGCAAACCGTTAAGGGAAACGTGTGGCTCTCCTCCTTTCCCCAGCAAAGGGAAATCCGCCCCGCCGGAACACAGAGCCGCTTCTTCAGCGCATGGCCTCCACAATACAAAAGGCTCTGTCAGAGCATAGTTGTTTCATGTCCACAGCACGGTGAAAAGACGGCCTTTTTCTCCAGTTTTCCCCTTGGCGGCATCCATAGCTGGGGCATGTTGCCGGTTATTCCTTTGGCACTTCAAAAAAGCATCAACCATTTTCTAGGCCGTGTCGCCATTTGACATAGAACTATTTGAAACCATTTGAAAACAACCTTTTACAACCTAAAAACAACTCAATAATTTCAATAAATTATATCTAATTGACGACACGATCTAGGACACAGCCATACAAAAAAACGCGCACCCCGACGGCTGCGCGTTTCCTCATTGCTTGTCAGCATACTTTTACCACTGGTCTATCCACTCACGCAGAAGCGCCTGCCCCGTTTTTTTGGCGCTCTCACCCACGCGTTTGGTTTCCTCGCGCAGGCGGCGGGGATCGATGGCGGCGCGGGCCAACTCGCAGGCATGCCCGACAAGCCATCTTTCCAGCTTGTCCGCATCGGCCTCCGGGTGGAACTGCAACGCCAGCACATGGTTCCCCATGCGGAACGCCTGATGCGGGGTCAACGGGGTGGAAGCCAGCAGTTCGGCACCTTCGGGCAAATCAAACGTGTCCCCATGCCAATGCAGAACCGGGCGGTAACCATCAAGAAAACGCAAGGGCGACTTCCTGCCCGCCTCGGTGAGTTCCACGCCGCCCCAGCCGATTTCCTTGCCCTTGCCGGGATATACGCGGGATTTGAGCACGGAGGCAATGAGCTGCGCCCCCAGACAGATGCCGAGCAGCGGCTTTTGCGACTCCAGGCGCTTCCTGATGAGATCTTTTTCATCCTTGAGAAACGGATAAAGCACCTGATCGTAAACCCCGATGGCGCCCCCAAGAACCACGGCGAGCTCAGCGGACAGCCATTCCTCTTCGGTAGGCGGTTCATCCACCGGGCAATAGCGGATGGCAAACCCTTTCTCTTCCAGCACAGGCGCGAAAGTCCCCATGTCCTCAAAGGCGACATGCTGCATAACCAGACACTGTTTCATATGATACGCCTCCTGCGCCGCGCGTCCTTCCCCCCCGGACCGCACAGGCTTTTCGTTTGGATTCTATTGATTTTACTCCATTTGGCAAGCCTCATCCGGGTTCTTTTTTCCGCGGGGCCATTCCCCTCTGGTTTTCCGGCTTCCTTTTCCCTATGCTGTGCCCCACGGCGGCATCTCAGGCCGTCCCGCAACCTGCACAATCCAAAAGGACACCATCCTATGAATCGCATTCTGGTCATGCACGGCGTCAACCTTAATATGTTCGGCAAGCGCGATCCCAAACATTACGGGACGGAAACGCTCGAAGACATCAACGGCAAACTTTCCGCGCTCGCCGGGGAGCTCGGAGTGGAGGTTTCGTTTTTCCAGTCGAACTATGAAGGCGCGTTTGTGGAACGGATTCAGGAGGCGCACGGGGACGGCACGGACGGCATCGTACTCAACGCGGGGGCATGGACCCATTACAGCTATGCCATCATGGATGCGCTGGCAATCTTGAGCATTCCGGTCGTGGAAGTGCATATGTCCAACGTCCACGCCCGCGAAGCCTTCCGCCATTTTTCCGTGCTTTCCGCCGTGACACGGGGTTCCGTCGCCGGGTTCGGCAGCGGCAGCTATCTGCTCAGTTTGCGTGCCGTTGTTGATTTGGTGAGAGGGTGACGGGTGGAGGGGCATTGTGGGGGAAGGGAGGGGAAACCTTTCTGGAGAAAGGTTTCCCCTCCCTTCCCCCACACCCCCATCCCTCCTCTTCCAAAGACTTTTGACCTTATCGAATCCCTTATGACAGAACGGACGGAACATTTTAGCCGGTCGGGGCAAAGGACTCCCCAGTATTCTGCTGTTACCTATTAACAACAAAACAACAACCGCTCTCATAACGGCGGGTTATCGTTTCGGCCGCCTTGTGCCCCAGCAAGCTGAACCCTATGACAAAGGCTCTGTCAGAGTATGTGGTTGTTTCAACTTCACAGTGCGGTGAAAAGTATAGCCTTTTTTCCAGTTTTCTCCTTGGCGGAATCCACGGTTAAGGCATTTTTCCGGTTATCCCTTTGGAGTTTCAAGGAAAAAGGCATCAACCATTTTCTATAACGCAGCCATGACAAAAAGGAGCCTCTTTTTTAAGGTCCTGTCAGGGCATATGGTTGTTCTATCTCAATAGTATGACGAAAATATATACTTTTTTCCAATTTTTCCGCTGATGGACTCCATGATTGGGGAATTTTATTGGCTATTTCTTGAAGTTTCAAAGGAATAACCAGCAAAAAGCCTTAACCGTGGATTCCGCCAAAGGGAAAACTGGAAAAATCTGTATTTTCAACGCGCTCTGGAGATAAAACAGCCACATACTCTGACAGGGCCTTAAAAAAGAGGCTCCTCCCAAGTACGGGAAAGCTGAAGTCAGGGATTCGATAAGGTCAAAAGTCTTTGAAGGTGGGGGTCCGGGGGAGGAAACTTTCTCCAGAAAGTTTCCTCCCCCGGTCTTCCTCCCTATTCCCCTCCAAGCTGGCGCTTCCACCAATGAAGGCCGAGACACAGCACGGCGGCAGTCTCCCAGCGCAAAACGCGCTCGCCGAGCGTCGCGGGCAGGAACCCCGCACGGGTGAGCTTCTCCACTTCCTGCACCGTAAAGCCCCCTTCAGGGCCGACCACGCAAAGAGTCTTGCCGGGCTGCCCCAGCGTGTCCGGGGTCAGCGACATGACCGACTTGTGCCCGCTCTCCACGAGCACATGCCGATGCTCACAGCCGAGCTCCTCGGCCAGCGCGATGAGCTCACCCACGCCGCCGGGCATGGTACGCAGTTCGGGCAGCCACGGGTTGCGGCACTGCTTGGCTCCGGCAACAAGCTGCCCCTGCCATGACTCCTTGATGTCCGACGGCACGGGGAACTGGCTCCGCTCGGCCTGCCACAGCCAGATCCCGCTGGCTTCAAACTCCACGGCCTTCTCCAAAATCCAGCCCCGGCGGGCGGCCTTTGTCCAGCCGGCCGCAAGGATGACCTTCGATTCCGGTTCGGGGTACGTCCACTCGTCAAGAAGCTGCAAGGCTACGGTCTTGGCGTTCTTCTTATAGGGCAAAACCCGGAAACGCCCCTCGCGCCCCTTGCCGTCCAGGACACGTACCTCCTCACCCTCGCGGATACGCAACACGCGGGTCAGGTGATGGCTCTCCGAAGCGTCCAGTTCATAGGGGGCATGCCACAGATCGGGCTCCAGAAAAAACGTGCGCGCATCCGACCAGTCCGGCGGTTCGGGAATTTCATTCTCTGCCATGATGTTTTCCTTCAAAAAAAGTCCGCGGTACGCATACCGGAAACCGATATGGCGGCACAGGAAATTCGCATCGGCGAAGGGTCTTGTCAAATGCCCCTAAAAAAGGACGCTCCCTTTTGAGAAGCGCCCCCAGTTCCCCGAACGTCCCTGTTACCCTTCGGCAACAGGTTTTTGCCGGGACTTGCGCACCGACTCGAATTCGTCCTTGAGGCTGACAAGACGCCGATAATTCTTGCGTATCTCCACGCCGCCCTTGCTCAGCTTTTCGTCCGGGCAATTGATGTAGCGCCGGAGCAGGTAACGGTCATCCAGCATCATTTCCATATAGTGGAGCACGCTCAGCATCAGCGGTTCAAAGTAGTTGCCGAGCTCGAACTTGAGATCCCGCAGCAGCCCGATCGCTTCAATCAGCATACGGCTGTAGGTCAGCCGTTCCCCCTTATAGTTCCGGGAAACGATGTCCTCAAGATAGCGCACCGTGCGCGCCTGACGGATATAGGCATATTTGCTCATCACTTCCTGCTTGAGATCATGCAGGAGCGCAAACGCTTCTTGATTTTCGGGGTTTTTGAGGTAGGCGTCCAGTACCTTGGTGCTATTGTTGTAAAACTCTTCACTGTACCCGATGATGCGGCGCTGGTTTTTGGACAGCCACGAGAACAGGAACTTGAGGCGCTTTTCGTCCGTATCCGTATTCTCCACCAGCTCATTGCGCTTGTAGACCGCACGGCCCACATACTCGCCGCGCACAATGTCGTTGAGGCGCAGGATCATGGTGCTGGTATCCTTGACCACGTTCACGTCCGGCATCACCCGCCCCGTGAGCGGGTGGATCAGCTCCTGCCGCTCGACGGAAAGGGCACGATCCTGCCGCACGTTGTCCGCATTGTAGCGGTGCTGTTTGTAGGAAATGCGGATGATCACCACGCGTTTTTCGGCGTCCACGAAAAAGCCGCCCTCCCCGCACGCCCGGATCAAATCCTTCTGCTCAGGGTCGAGTTTCACAAGGGCGATTTTTTCAACACGCGGATAGGGCCGGTTCTCGCCGTTGTTCCAGATGGTCGTGATCGTCCGGTCGGACTGCCCAAGCACGCGCACCATAAACCGCTCGCCGAGCTTGTGCAGGCGCCGGGAAAAAAGCGCCGCCGAAGTCCGGCGCTCCGAGGAAATGGGAAAGCCGTACAATTCCATCAGGAACTGGCAGACGAACGTCCTGTTGCGTTCGTACATCTCGTTGTCGCCGATCTTGAATTTGCCGGTGCGCAGCCCGAACCGCTTGATCTCGCCGTCCATATCGGACGGGAATGAAGCGAAAAGCCCCGCAAGATGATAATGCCCGTAGACGTCCGTAGCGAACACATGGGCCCGATCCATCGCCAGCAGGTACGGCATCAGCGCGGGATAGTAGTCAAGCACGGCGGTATCCACGCGCCGGAACTGATCACGGAAAGGGTCTTGAAGTTTTTTGGGCAGGCGGCTTAGGAAGATCTGGACGTTGCGGGCGATGACGTGCGTTTCCAAGGGGCAGGAGGCTCCTTCCGCCGCGTTTACCGCACTGAGAACCGGATGGAGGATGTCGTATTGGAAAATTTCGCTGAAACTTTCCAGAGGCCGGGCAAAGGCCACCATGGAAAAACCGGGGAGCCCCTTGTATTCCCACAATTCCGCCTCGAAAGAAGGCAGGAGATCACGCGAATCGACCAGCGGATAATTTTCCGTTTCGCACCACGGCTTGAGCAGGCAGAACTTGACGTGTACCGCATCAAGAAAATGCTTGAGCGTTTCAAGATCAGTAATTTCGATAATATCAGAGAAAGAGTTGGTGTTCGACCAAGAAAAATCCCCGAGGGTGAACGCTTCTTTCCATAACAAAGACATGGTTGAACTCTCTTTCCGGCTTTATAGACCAAGCCCCTGCCCACGGAGCAAGGCCGCCTCTGTTCCATTACAAGCTCATGGGTTTTACGCCGTTTACCTATCAGAAATGCAAAAAAAATTCCACCCCTGATTTCCAAAAAAGACGGCTGCTCACCCATACGCGCCGCCTTCGCACCAGTGAAAATTTTGTACATCCGGGACAAACGGGAAGCGCCCCTTGAGGCATTCACCCTTTCAATGACTTTTGAAAGAATTCATTTTAATTTCATATAGTTGAATACAAATTTCATTAAAAGCGCGCATATCCCCGCCCCTTATGCCCCTTGGCATAGCGGCCTTTGATGGGGTATATAAAAAAATTCGCGGCATTGTTCGCATCCGTCAGGCCCACGCCGCGCAACGCAGCCCGACCGCTGCACACTCCGCAACACTTTCTCTCAGGTCATGAGACACGGAGCAGCCATGAGCATCATCAGCACCCAGATGAGTTCCTCCATCCAAAACGGCTCCTGGATCCGTCGCATGTTTGAAGCCGGCATCCAGCTCAAGCAGAAGTACGGCGACGACGCCGTATGTGATTTCAGCCTCGGAAACCCGGATCTCGCCCCCCCGCCCGCCGTGGGCAAGGCGCTGGCCGAATTCGTCAAACACGTGGACGAGCCGTTCAGCCTCGGCTACATGCCGAACAACGGGTTCGGCTGGGCCCGTGAAAAGCTCGCCGCCCATCTTTCCAAGGAACAGGGCGTCGGGCTCACGGCCAACGACGTCATCCTGACCTGCGGGGCCGCGGGCGCGCTCAACGTGATTTTCAGAACCGTCCTGGAGCCCGGCGACGAAGTGCTCACCGTGACCCCCTATTTCGTGGAATACGGCTCCTACGTGGGCAACCACGGCGGCACGCTCAAGAAGGTTCCTACCCTGCCGGGCACCTTCGGGCTTGACCTGCCCGCCATTGAGGCGGCCATCACGCCCAAGACCCGCGCCATGATCATCAATTCGCCCCACAACCCCACCGGCACGGTCTACTCCCGCGAAGAGCTCGAAGGCCTGACCGCCATCCTCGCCGCAGCCTCCGAACGCAACGGCCGCCCGCTCTACCTCGTGGTCGACGAACCGTACCGCTTCCTGGCTTTCGACGGCGTGGAAGTGCCGAGCCTGCTGCCCATGTACCCCTACGCAGTCCTGGCGAGCTCTTTCTCCAAGAACCTGTGCCTCGCCGGGGAACGCGTCGGCTTCATCGCCCTGTCCCCACTCTTCGCCGAGCGCGCCGAACTCATGGGCGGGCTGACGCTCGCCAACCGCATCCTCGGCTTCGTGAACCCGCCCGTCGTGGGCCAGCATATCATGGCGGGGGCGCTCGGATCGCAGGTGGACGTAAACATTTATGCCCGCCGCCGCGAAATGATGGGCAACGTCCTCTCCGACGCGGGCTATGAATTCCAAATGCCCAAGGGCGCGTTTTATTTCTTCCCGAAGGCTCCCGGCGGCGACGACGTGGCCTTCGTCAAGAAGCTCCTTGATGAACGCATCCTTGCCGTGCCCGGTTCCGGTTTCGGCGGCCCCGGCCATTTCCGCCTGGCGTTCTGCGTCGAGGATGAAGTCATCGCCCGTTCCGCCGAAGGGTTCAAGCGGGCCCGCGGGTAAGGAAGCCGTTTCGGGCGGCAAGGCAGCCGCCCGTTTTCCGCAGGCCCGGAATCCGTCCATCGGCACGGCCCCTTTGCGGGCCCCGGCGGACGGATTCCTGCCGAAGGAATCATTTCCCCAGCTTGGCAAGCGGCGTACTTTCAGTTCCATCCCTTCAAGCGCCAACCGGCTCGCGCCTTCCGCTGTTTTCCATCACGTTCCCCCCAAAAACACGCGCCTCCAGCCCCGCGAGGGCCGTTTCCCTGATTGGAAGATGCTGAGCGCCCTGCGGAAGGGCCCCCCTGCACCGCGAAGGCCGCTTCAAGGGATTGGAAGCCACGCCAAAGCCTCTACGGGAAGGTTTTTCCGTGGGCGCCTTCCCCGCTTTCCATCATGAACGCCCCTACAGTCTTGACATAAGCCGATCAACCGTGTAAGGAGTCCCGTTCACGAGGTTATCATGGCTGAATTACGGATTGCACTGAACAACATCGCCCCTGAAGGAAGGACGTTCGTTCTGGACGAGCCGGCCATCTGGTCGGTTCCCATGAAGGAATGCGGCATGGATTGCCGCGTCGTCCAGCCTCTTGTGGGTACGGTTACGCTTCTTCCTCAGGAAGACGGCTGCCTTGTGCGCGGCAACCTGAAGGGGGAGGTCGTCGTTCCCTGTAACCGTTGCGCCGAAGACGCCCATCTGATCATCGACAGCAGTTTCGACAGCTTCGAGCCGTTCCCGGAAGCGGACGACGAGGCGGGATCGCGCGGCGGCAAGGAAAAGCCGTTCGACAGCGAGGCCGATGAACTCATCGTCAAACTGGTGGACGGCGCGCCGGAGATCAATCTGGCCGGCCTGCTCTGGGAAGAGTTTGTGCTCGCCCTTCCGGTACGTCCTCTGTGCAAGCCTGATTGCAAGGGGTTGTGCCCCGACTGCGGGAAAAACCTCAATGAAGGCTCCTGTTCCTGCGTGCGGGACGAAGGTGATCCCCGTCTTGCGGCCCTCCGGGGTCTGAAAGTGAAAAAAAACTAGATTTTGCCGCCGAACCTTGTGTCTCCGGGCGTATTGGGCTATGCCATCCGGAGCCGCATCAACAGGCGACAGAGCCAAACCCTCGGCACCATGCCGAATCCTAAGGAGTGCCGTCATGGCCGTACAGCAAAATAAGAAGTCCCATTCCAAGAAGGGTATGCGCCGGTCTCACGATCGCGTGGCCACCCCCACCGTTGTGTATTGCACCTGCGGAGCCCCCACGGTTCCCCACGCTGCCTGCCCCAGCTGCGGCACCTACCGCGGTCGTCAGGTCGTTGAACAGAAGACCGCCGATGAGCAGCAATAAGACCGTTATCGCCGTCGACGCCATGGGAGGCGATCTCGGTCCCTCCGTGGTCGTCCCCGGAGCGATTGAGGCCGCCCGCCAGACCGGAGCCAAAATTCTCCTTGTCGGGAATGAGGCTACACTTGACGGCGAACTGAACAGACTCTCCCCTTCCGGGGTGGATCTGGAAATCGTCCATGCCCCCGAAGTCGCGGGCATGGACGAAAAGCCTTCGGACATCCTGCGCCGGAAGAAAAACGCCTCCATACAGGTCGCCTGCCGCCTTGTGCGCGACGGCGCGGCCCAAGGCGTCGTCAGCGCGGGCCATTCTGGGGCTTCCGTCGCGTGCGGCATGTTTATCATGGGCCGCATCCCCGGCGTGGAACGCCCCGCCCTCGCGTCGCTCCTCCCCACGGAGAAGGAACCCGTCGTCCTCCTGGACGTGGGGGCCACCGTCGACTGCAAGCCCTACAACATATTCCAGTTCGGCCTGATGGGCGACGCCTTCGCCAGGGACATCCTCAATAAGGAAGCCCCCCGCGTAGGCCTCCTCAGCATCGGCGAAGAGGAAGGCAAGGGCAACAGCCAGGTGAAAGAGGCCTACGAGCTGTTCAAAATGGCTCAGAACCTCAACTTCAGCGGCAACATCGAAGGGCGCGATCTTTTCACCGGAGACGTGGACGTGGCCGTCTGCGACGGTTTCGTCGGCAACGTGGCCCTGAAGCTCAGCGAAGGGCTGGGCCTGTCCCTCAGCCGCGTGCTCAAGCGCGAACTGCTCAGTTCCGGCTTTCTGCCCAAGCTGGGCAGCCTGTTGGCCAAGTCCGCGTTCAGGCGTTTCGCCAAGGTGGTGGACTACGCCGAATACGGCGGGGCCCCGCTGCTCGGCCTCCAGAACATTTCCATCGTCTGCCACGGCCGCTCCAACGCCAAGGCCATTTGCAACGCGACCCGCATGGCGACCCTGTTCGTCGAGAAAGAGACCAACAAGCGCCTGATGGAAACCATCTGCGCCAATGAGGAACTGACCCGTTTCGGCCGTTCCTGTTAGCCCTCCTCACAAACGCACGGACACCGCATGACAGAAATCCATATTCAAGGCTTAGGGACGTATGTTCCGAGCAAGCGGATCACGAACGTCGACTTGATGTCTCTGGTGGATACCAGCGATGAATGGATCGTCAGCAGAACCGGGATCAAGGCCCGGCACATGCTGGCGGACGACGAAAACGGCTCCGACGCGGGCACGGAAGCGGCGCTTAGGGCTCTTGAGGATGCTGGCATTGCGGCTGAAGACATCACGCATGTCCTGACGGCGACGTGTACGCCCGACTACCTGTGCCCGAGCACGGCCTGCATCATCAGCGGCAACATCGGCTCGCACGGGGCGATGGCGTTCGACCTCAATGCGGCCTGCACCGGCTTCGTCTACGGGCTGGACATGGCGTACGGCATCCTCGCCGCAAAGCCCGGAGCCAAAGTCCTGCTTGTGGGCTCGGAAGCCTTTACGCGCCGCCTGAACTGGGAAGACCGCACGACCTGCATCCTGTTCGGCGACGGCGCCGCGGCCGCCGTGCTGACGAATGGGGAAGCCGGGGCGCCCAAACGATGCCTGCCCTCGGCGCCCCGCCTCCGGGATGTCCGGTGCGGCGCGGACGGGCGGCAGTACCCCCTGCTTACCGTCGGCGGCGGGACGAGCCGCAACTACAAGCCCGGCGATCCCATCCAAAATGATTTCTATCTCCAGATGCAGGGGCGGGAAGTCTTCAAGCAGGCTGTGCGCAGCCTTTCCACCGTCTGCTCCGAACTGCTGGAAGGCAATGGCCTGACGCTCGAAGACATCGACCTGTTCATCCCGCATCAGGCAAACCTCCGCATCATCGAAGCCGTGGGGGACCGCCTCAAGCTCGGCAGCGAAAAAATATTCGTCAACCTTGATGAATACGGCAACACGTCGGCGGCATCCATCCCGTTGGGTATCGGCGACGCCTGTGCGCAGGGCCGTATCCGTCCGGGCTCCCGAGTCTTGCTGAGCGCCTTCGGCGGGGGCTTCACGTGGGGAGCCGCATTGCTGGAATTCTAGCCGCTTTTCCGGCTGGCATCCGTGTTGAATTCTGATTTCTTTTGAGCTACAAACAACTGAATACAGCATCAAGGTGAGAGAAATGAGCGAACAACTTTCCACCGCACTCGTAACCGGCGGCTCCAGAGGCATCGGCAAGGCCATTGCGGAGACGCTGGCGAAGGCCGGATATCAGGTGTATCTCACCTATGTCAGCAAGGCTGATGAAGCCGAAGCCGTGGCCAAGAATATTACGGCGGCTGGCGGGAAGGCCAGTGCCTTTCGCCTTGACGTTGCCGACGCCGAAGCGGTCGCGGCCTTCTTCAAAGAGCATATCAAGGATCAGGTCGAGCTGGGCGTGCTGGTCAACAATGCGGGCATCACCAAGGACGGCCTGATGCTGCGCATGAAGGACGAAGATTTTGACCGCGTCATCCAGACCAACCTGCGCGGCGCCTTCGTCTGCGTCCGCGAGGCCGCCAAGATCATGACCCGCCAGCGTCACGGGCGGATCATCAACATCAGCTCCGTAGTCGGGCAGATGGGCAATGCCGGGCAGATCAATTATGCTTCCGCCAAGGCGGGCCTCATCGGTCTGACCAAGTCCGCAGCCAAGGAGCTGGCCGGCCGGAACGTCACCGTCAACGCGGTCGCCCCCGGTTTTGTGGAAACCGACATGACCGCCGGCCTGCCCGATGACGTCCGCGCCGCCTATATTGATGCCATCCCCTTGAAACGTCTGGGAACGCCTCAGGACATCGCTGATGCCGTAGCTTTTCTGGCTTCGCCGGGAGCCGGATACATTACAGGACAGGTTATCGCCGTCAACGGCGGAATGTACTGTTAATCGCCGCGCCGTTTTTGCGGCGCGAACCGGCGGATTCCGTTTTGCGGAAGCGTCGACACAAGGAACGGGGCGCCAAGCCCCACTGCAACTCAAAAAGAACAAAACCGGGAGGATTCCCCCATGTCCGTTGAAGAACAGGTCAAAAAGATCATCATGGAACAGCTTGGCGTGACCGCCGAAGAAGTGAAGCCCGAAGCCTCTTTCGTTGAAGACCTCGGCGCCGACTCCCTCGACCTCACCGAACTCATCATGGCCATGGAAGAAGCCTTTGACGTGGAAATCGCCGACGACGACGCCCAGAAGATCCTGAAGGTCAAGGACGCCATCTCCTACGTGCAGAACCACACGAACTAAGCCTCGTTTTGTTCGAAGCACGGGAAACGAGAGCGGAGACGGCGGCCCGCGCGGGCGTTGTTCCTTCCGTTCCTGCTGCGCCAGAGTATTCTACCGGGCGTCTTGTGATCAGATCATAAGGCGCTCGACCACTTTTTGCTTCATGAGGGAATTATGAGCCGTAAACGCGTTGTTGTAACCGGTCTCTCTGCGCTGACGCCGCTCGGCGGCAACGTCACCGAAAGCTGGGATAACCTTCTTGCGGGGAAATCGGGCATCGGGCCCATCACCCTCTTTGACGCCTCCGGCTTTGATTCCCGCATTGCCGGCGAAGTCAAAGGATTCAACCCCGAAGCCTACGGCGTCCCCGCCAAGCAGGCCCGCCGGATGGATCGTTTCGTCCAGTTCGCCGTCGCCGCGGGCAACATGCTGATGGAACATTCCGGCCTCGTCATCAATGACGACAACGCCGGCCGGGTCAGCGTCATCCTCGGCGTGGGGCTCGGCGGCCTGCACACCATCGAAGTGTTCCACTCCCGCCTCGTCGAGGCCGGGCCGGGCAAGGTTTCCCCCTTCATGATCCCCATGCTGATCTCCAACATGGCTCCGGGCCAGCTTGCCATCGCCATAGGCGCCAAGGGTGCGAACATGGTGCTCACCAGCGCCTGCGCTTCAGGCACCCACGCCATCGGCGCGGCCTATACCGAGATCGTCATGGGCCGCTGCGACGTCTGCATCTCCGGCGGCGTGGAAGCGACCGTCACGCCTATGGGCATTTCCGGCTTTACCGCGCTGAAGGCGCTCTCCACCGCGCACAACGACGATCCCGAAAAGGCTTCCCGCCCCTTTGACAAGGATCGCGACGGCTTCGTCATGGGCGAAGGCGCGGGCCTGCTCATGCTGGAAAGCCTTGAGCACGCTCAGGCGCGCGGCGCGACCATCTACGCCGAAATCATCGGCACGGGCTCGTCCGACGACGCCTTCCACATGACCGCCCCCCGCGACGACGGCGAAGGCATGGTCGCCGCCATGCAGCGTGCCATCGCCGACGCGGGCGTCAGCCCCGACGTGGTTGACCACATCAACGCGCACGCCACCTCCACCCACCTCGGCGACATCTGCGAAACCGGCGCCATCAAGCAGGTGTTCGGCGAACGCGCCTATCAGATTGCCATCTCCGCGACCAAGTCCCAGACCGGCCATCTGCTTGGGGCCGCCGGCGGCGTTGAGGCCGTGTTCTCCGTGCTTGCCCTGCATACCGGCTATGTCCCCGGCACGATTAACTATGAGACGCCCGATCCGGAATGCGATCTCAACTGCATGACCGACGGCGCCAAGAAGCTTGACCCGCAGTACGCGCTCTCGAACTCTTTCGGTTTCGGCGGTACGAACGGCAGCATCCTGTTCAAGAAGTTCACGGCGTAAGCCCTTTCCAAGCAAGTTACGCGGTTGCATCTCTAAACTTTCATCGGAGCGTCCAATGGACCATATTCTTCTTGAAGATCCCGAACTGGCACGCGCTTTCCTGCTGGAAAGCGATCGGCAGATGAGCAAGCTGGAGCTTATCGCCTCCGAAAACTTCGTCTCTTCCGCCGTTCGGGAAGCGCAGGGGAGCGTCTTCACGCATAAGTACGCCGAAGGCTATCCGGGCAAGCGGTACTACGGCGGCTGCGAATTCGTCGACATCGCCGAAAACCTTGCCATCGAACGCGCCAAGCAGCTGTTCGGCTGCGGCTACGTCAACGTGCAGCCCCACTCCGGCAGCCAGGCGAACATGGCCTCCTACTTCGCGCTGGCCAAGCCCGGCGATACCATCCTGGGCATGAACCTGTCCCACGGCGGCCACCTGACGCACGGCAGCCCCGTGAACTTCTCCGGCCGCCTGTTCAACGTGGTTTCCTACGGCGTGGACAAGGACACTTGCCTCATCGACTATGAAGAGGTACGCCGCCTCGCCCACGAGCACCGCCCCGCGGTCATCGTGGCGGGCGCCAGCGCCTACCCCCGCACCATCGACTTCGCCAAGTTCCGCGCCATCGCCGATGAAGTGGACGCCAAGCTGCTTGTGGACATGGCCCACATCGCCGGCCTTGTGGCCGCCGGGCTCCATCCCTCCCCCATCGGGCACGCCCACGTCACCACGACCACGACCCACAAGACCCTGCGCGGCCCCCGCGGCGGCATGATCCTGTCCGACGAATCCTTCGGCAAGACGCTCAACAGCCAGATTTTCCCCGGCATTCAGGGTGGCCCGCTCATGCACATCGTCGCTGCCAAGGCCGTGGCCTTCGGCGAAGCCCTGCGCCCCCGCTTCAAGGATTATCAGGCGCAGGTGCTCAAGAACACCGCGACGCTGGGTGAAGAGCTCAAAAACGCCAAGTTCGACCTCGTTTCCGGCGGCACGGACAACCATCTGCTGCTCGTCGACCTGACCAACAAGGACATCACCGGCAAGGACGCCGAACACGCCCTCGACGCCGCCGGCATCACCGTCAACAAGAACACCGTGCCCTTTGAGACCCGCTCCCCGTTCGTGACCTCCGGCATCCGTATCGGAACGCCCGCGCTCACGACCCGCGGGTTCCGCGAACAGGACATGGTCAAGGTGGCGGGCTGGATCGACGCCGCCATCGCCAACGCCGGCAACGAAACCCGCCTTGCCGAAATCAGCAAGGAAGTCGCCGCTTTTGCACGGCAGTTCCCGCTGTTCGCCTGGTAGTTTTGCAGGGCCCTGCCCTGCACCCGCCGGGCTGCCGCCCGAACCCGCCCGGGGGGAATGATTCCCCCCGGACCCCCTCGGTGACGGGTACGCGCCGTTTCCGAAGGTAATACAAGCTATTGCTTGCTTCTTAAAAGCTCTTCAAACGGCGTTGCCGTTTGAAGAGCTGATAGGCGCCCCCTCCCGTGGCGTCTCCGTTTTTGCCGGGGTCCGGGGTGCGGCTCGCACCCCGGGCGGGGTCAAGGGGCCGCGGCCCCTTGCCGCCGGAGGCCCTCCCCGTCCCCCGCTCTTTCATTTTACAGAAGGATACCTTTATGTCCCGCGTCGCTTGGCCCGACTACTTCATGAACATCGCCCACCTCGTGGCGGAGCGCTCGACCTGCCTGCGCCGCAGGGTCGGGGCCGTAGCCGTCAAGGACAAACGCATCCTCGCCACCGGCTATAACGGCGCACCGTCCAAGGTGGCGCATTGCCTCGATATCGGCTGTCTGCGCGAACAGCTCGGCGTGCCTTCCGGCCAGCGGCATGAAATCTGCCGGGGCCTCCACGCGGAACAGAACGTCATCATTCAGGCTGCGGTGCATGGCATTTCCCTTGCCGGGGCTGAAGTCTACTGTACGCATCAGCCTTGCCTCATCTGCTCGAAAATGCTCATCAACTGCGGCATCACCAAAATCTGGTACGCATCGGGCTACCCTGACGAGCTCGCCATGCAGATGCTGAACGAAGCGGGCATCACGCTCGAACTCCTTCCCCTGCGTCCTACGCCGGATGGCTGCGGGCATACGGGCACCTCAGGAGAAAGCGCATGAGCCACCCGTACGAATCGTTCATGCGGGAAGCCGCCGGGCTCGCGGAACGCGGCCGCTGGGCCGCCGCACCCAATCCCACGGTGGGGGCCGTGCTTGTCCGTGACGGCATTGTCGTCGCCAGAGGCTGGCATACCGCTTACGGCAAGAGCCATGCGGAAGTGGAGTGCCTCAGGGACGCCGAGGCCAAAGGCGTCGATCCTTCGGCCTGCACGCTGGTCGTCACGCTTGAGCCCTGCAACCACCAAGGAAAAACCCCGCCCTGCACGGAAGCGGTGATAGCGGCGGGCATCCGCCATGTGGTCATCGGCCTGCGCGATCCCAACCCCAAGGCGGCGGGCGGCATGGAACGCCTCGCCGAAGCGGGCGTGAAGGTGGAGGCGGGCGTGTGCGAAGAGCTGTGCCGGGATCTGGCCGCCGATTTCCTGATCTGGCAGACCACGAAACGCCCCTATGTCATATTGAAGCTCGCCATGACGCTGGACGGGCGCATCGCCACCCGCACCGGGCATTCCCGCTGGATTACCGGAGAAACGGCCCGCCGTCAGGTGCATGAACTCCGCGCCAATGTGGGGCGGGCCGGGGGCGCCGTCCTCGTCGGCGGCAATACGCTCCATACCGACAACCCTTTGCTGACCGCAAGGCTTGACGGGCCGGTCGAACGCCAGCCGCTGGCGGTATCCATTTCCTCGCGCGTGCCCGCGCCCGACTCGCTGCTGCTGTTCAAGGAACGCCCCACGGAAACGATTTTCTTCACCACGGCGTCCGGGGCAGCCACGCCGCGCGCGGCGCAGCTCCGCGAGCGCGGCGTCCGCATCTTGGGCCTTGACCGCTGGAAAAGCGGCGAGGATCTTGTGCAGATCCTTGAATACCTGCGTCAGGAAGCGGGCTGCCCCTACGTGCTGTGCGAAGGCGGGGGGCGCCTTGGCCTCTCCCTGCTGGAAGCCGGGCTCGTCGATGAATTCCATCTCCACATCGCGCCGAAAGTGCTTGGGGACAACGACGCGCGACCGCTCTTCGACGGGCGCACGCCCCTCGAACTGGATGAGGCGCTCTCGCTGCGGTTGGTCAGCATGGAGCCCTGTGGGGAAGACGGACACCTTATATTCAGGCCGGTGCGCGCATGTTCACAGGCATAATCAACGGTCAGGGGAAGCTGCTGGCGGTGGAGTCCCACGGGCACGAAACCCGGTTTCGGATTCAGGCGCTTTATGCGCTCACGGACATTATTTTGGGCGAATCCATTGCCGTCAACGGAACGTGTCTTACAGTAGAAACGTCTGGCCCAAGCCTTTTTTCCGCCTATGCGTCCGCTGAAACCATGCGGCGCACGGCTCTCGGCCTGCTGAAACCCGGCGCCAAGGTCAACCTTGAGCGGGCGCTTGCCGTGGGCGATCGCCTCGGCGGGCATATCGTCAGCGGGCATGTGGACTGTGTGGCTGAAATCCTGTCCGTGCGGCGGGAAGGCGAGTCACGGCGCATCCGCATCGGTTTTCCCGCTTCTTTTGGAGCGGAAGTCATCAGGAAGGGCTCGGTGGCACTTGACGGCGTCAGCCTGACAGTGAATGATTGCGGGCCGGACTTTTTGGAGGTCAACGTCATCCCCGAAACATGGCGGGCAACGACGGCGGCCGAATGGGTTCCGGGCACGCGCATCAATATGGAAACCGACGTCATCGGCAAATATGTCCGCCACATGATGGCCCCCCACCTCGGCCTCGCCTCCGAGGAGGCGAAAACGGGGAAACTGTCGGTTGAATTCCTGCGCGAAAACGGCTTTTTCTGAGGATCAACGAAGCTGAGGACTTTCTATTATGGCTATTTGCAGTGTTGAAGAAGCGGTGGAGGATATCCGGCAGGGCCGGATGATCATTCTTGTCGACGACGAAGATCGGGAAAACGAGGGTGACATCACCATCGCCGCCGAGCATGTGACGCCAGAGGCCATCAATTTCATGGCGAAATACGCCCGCGGCCTGATCTGCCTTCCGCTCGGCCCCAGCCTCGTGGACAAGCTGGAACTCCCGCTCATGACGCAGCGCAACGGCTCCAAGTTCGGCACCAACTTTACGGTGTCCATCGAAGCCCGCAACGGCGTGACCACGGGCATTTCCGCGGCCGACCGCGCCCATACCATCCTCACCGCCGTCGCCGATGGCGTCCGCCCCGAAGATCTGGTGACGCCCGGCCATGTGTTCCCGCTCCGCGCCCAGCCCGGCGGCGTGCTCACCCGCGCCGGACAGACGGAAGGCAGCGTGGATCTCGCCGTGCTCGCCGGGTTGAAGCCCGCCGCCGTCATTTGCGAGATCATGAAAGACGACGGGACGATGGCCCGTATGCCCGATCTGGAGAAATTCGCCGAGGAGCACAACCTCAAAATCGCCGCTGTGCGCGACCTTATCCGCTACCATCTGCGGCACGGCCAGCTCGGCGTGCGCCGCGTGGCCGAAACCAAGCTCCCCTCCCGCTACGGCAACTTCACGATGATCGCCTATGAAAACGATATCAGCGCCGACACCCATGTCGCCATCGTCAAGGGCGACGTGTCCGAAAAGGGCGGCTCCGATCCCGTGCTCGTGCGCGTGCACAGCGAATGCCTGACCGGCGACGCGTTCGGCTCCCTGCGCTGCGACTGCGGCAACCAGCTTGCCGCCGCGCTGACCCGCATTGAAAAGGAAGGACGGGGCGCGGTCATCTATATGCGTCAGGAAGGGCGGGGCATTGGCCTCGCCAACAAGCTGAAGGCCTACGCCCTTCAGGATCAGGGCTACGACACCGTTGAAGCCAACGAAAAGCTCGGCTTCAAGGCGGATCTCCGCGATTACGGCGTTGGTGCGCAGATCCTGCTGGATCTGGGCATCCGCAAACTCCGCATCATGACCAACAACCCCCGCAAGATCGTCGGCCTGGAAGGCTACGGGCTCGAAATCGTCGGTCGCGAGCCCATTGAGGTGGGCTGCTGCGCCACTAATGAAGATTATATGCGTACCAAGCAGGAAAAGATGGGGCACATGCTCCACGTTTCCGGCAACCGTAAGTAACGAACGGCGCGCCGCATCCCGAAATGCGGCGCCTTACCCCATACAGACGAGGCTCCCATGAACCAAATCAAGACCATCGACGGGCATCTCAACGCGGCGGATCTCAAATTCGCCATCCTTGCAACACGATTCAATGATTTCATCGTGGATCGCCTCATCAGCGGCGCGGTGGACTATCTGATCCGTCATGGCGGATCGGAAGAAAACCTCACCATCGTCCGCGTTCCCGGCGCGTTTGAAATGCCCCTCGCCTGCAAGAAGCTGGCGGCTTCCGGCAAATACGACGGCATCGTCGCCGTCGGTGCCGTCATCCGGGGCGGGACGCCTCATTTTGATTTCGTGGCGACCGAAGCCACCAAGGGCCTTGCCCATGTGTCCCTCGAAAGCGGCGTGCCGGTGGGCTTCGGCCTGCTGACTACGGACAACATCGAGCAGGCCATCGAACGCGCGGGCACCAAGGCCGGCAACAAGGGCGTTGAAGCCGCCGCCGCCGTCCTTGAGACCGTTCGCGTGTTGCAGCAGATTTAAGGGGAAAAAGCTGTGGGAGGCGTCCACCCAGGCGCCTCCCTTCCCTCCGCGGGCCTTTTTATCGACGGGGAGGCTGTGCGGCGGGAACTTCGCCGCAGAGGGTTCTCTTTCGAGAAAGCGCCGGGCGTTGCCGGGCCATAACAAAACGGCAAGCCCCGGAAGGCTGTGGGAGCCATCCACAGCCGGAACGGTTCCCCGCGATCCGGGGAAAGGCCCGAACGGGTACGGGGCGGCTCTTCCCGAAGAAGGGTTCCCCGCCCCCATCCAGACCCGGCGGGCGCGGGGCGGCTTCTGCCAAGCCAACGGAGCGGAAGCCCCGGCGAAATGCCCGGCGGGTGCGGAGGCCCCCTGCCGCATACGGAAAGGGCCCGGTTCCCCAATGTCTTGCCGGCGGCGTTTTTCTCCGCTGCCGCGTTGTCTTCCGGGAAACTCCCGGAAGTTCGTTTTTCCGGCATTCCATCACTTTTGCACGAGGCCACTTCATGTCCAAAAACAGACCCCATGCCCGCCGCGCCGCACGTTCACGCGCGTTTCAGGTGCTGTACAGCCTACAGTTCTCTCCTTCGACCACCCTCGGGGATGTCCGTACCGCATTCCTCGAAATGCCCGATCCCACTGATGCGGATATGGACGAAAACGCCGAAACCCGCGAGGAAAAGCTGTACGGCTTCGCGTGGGAGCTGGTGGAGGGCGTCTGGGCCAACGTCAAAACCCTCGACAGCGTCATCGAACGCTTCTCGCAGAACTGGCGCGTGGATCGGCTCGGCAAGATCGAGCTGACCCTGCTCCGCCTCGCCGTCTTTGAAATGCTGTACCGGGCTGACGTCCCGCCCAAGGTCGCCATCAACGAGGCGCTTGAACTGTCCACCCGCTTCGGCGACGCCAAGGCCAAGAGCTTCATCAACGGCATCCTCGACGCGGCGATCAAGGCTCAGGAAGCCGGTACGCTCACAGTTGCGGGCAAGGCCGACGCCTGATAGATTGGCGGGGTTTGACGCCAACGCGGGCCGGAGGCGATCCGGCCCCCGACTATACAGCAATAAGGATCAGTCATGAGCAAGCCTAAGCGCTATGACCCGGCGGCCATTGAAACCAAATGGCAGTCCCGCTGGGAAAACGAAAAGACCTACGCCTGTCATGTCGACAAGGACAAGAAAAAATACTATGTGCTGGAAATGTTTCCCTATCCTTCAGGGAACCTGCACATGGGCCATGTGCGCAACTACTCCATCGGCGACGTGGTGGCGCGCTTCAAGCGCATGCAGGGGTTCAACGTCATGCACCCCATGGGGTGGGACGCCTTCGGCCTGCCCGCCGAAAACGCCGCCATCAAGCACAACATCCATCCGAGCGTCTGGACGCATGCCAATATCGACAACATGCGCGCCCAGTTGAAGCGCCTTGGCTACTCCTATGACTGGGCTCGCGAAGTCGCCACCTGCGATGAGCCCTATTACCGTTGGGAACAGCTTTTCTTCCTGCGCTGGCTGGAAAAGGGCCTTGTCTACCGCAAGAAAGCCTCTCAGAACTGGTGCCCGCACTGCAACACCGTGCTCGCCAACGAACAGGTCGTCGACGGCCTGTGCTGGCGCTGCGATACGCCCGTCGTCCAGAAGGAACTCACCCAGTGGTTCCTCAAGATCACGGATTACGCCGACGAACTGCTCGCCGACCTCTCCAAGCTTGAGGGCGGCTGGCCCGACCGCGTGCTCAGCATGCAGCGCAACTGGATCGGCAAGTCCGTGGGCGCGGAAATCACGTTCCCGCTGGAATCCGGCGAAGGTGACATCAAGGTGTTCACCACCCGCCCCGACACGGTATTCGGCGTGACGTTCATGACGCTGGCCCCTGAGCACCCGCTCGTCGATTCGCTCATCAGCGGCAAGCCCAACGAGGCCGAAGCCCGCGCCTTCATTGAGCGGATCCACAACATGGATCGCATCGACCGCCAGTCCGACAGCCTCGAAAAAGAAGGCGTCTTCACCGGCGCCTACTGCCTCAACCCCTTCACGGGCCGCCAAGTCCCGATCTGGCTCGGCAACTTCGTCCTTGCCGAATACGGCACCGGTGCGGTTATGGCCGTGCCCGCTCACGACCAGCGCGATTTCGACTTCTCCAAGAAGTACGGCATGGAGCGCATCGTGGTCATCCAGCCCGAAGGCGAAGCGCCGCTCACTCCCGAAAGCCTGACAGAAGCCTGTACCGCTCCCGGCGTGCTCGTGAACTCCGGCGAATTCGATGGCCTGCACAACGAAGACGCCAAAAAGGCCATCGCCGACGCGCTGGAAGCGTCCGGCAAGGGCAAGCGCACCACCAACTGGCGCCTGCGCGACTGGAATATTTCCCGCCAGCGTTATTGGGGCGCGCCCATCCCGGTAATCTATTGCGACAAGTGCGGCATGGTTCCCGTGCCCGAAGACCAGCTTCCCGTCCGCCTGCCGCTGGACGTGCAGACGCACCCGGACGGCAAGTCCCCCCTGCCCCATACGCCCGAATTCTACAACTGCACCTGCCCGAAATGCGGCGGCGCGGCCAAGCGCGAAACCGACACGATGGATACCTTTGTGGAATCCTCGTGGTACTTCGCCCGCTATACCGACGCCCGCAACGACAAGGCTCCCTTCGACATGGAAGCCCTGCGCTACTGGCTGTCCGTAGACCAGTACATCGGCGGCGTGGAGCACGCCATCCTGCATCTGCTCTATGCCCGCTTCTTCACCAAAGTCCTGCGCGATCTCGGCTATTTCCCCAAGGAAATCGACGAGCCCTTCGCCAACCTGCTCACGCAGGGCATGGTTCTGAAGGACGGCAGCAAGATGTCCAAGTCCAAGGGCAACACCGTCGATCCCACGGAGATGATCGCCAAGTACGGCGCGGATACCGTCCGCCTGTTCTGCCTGTTCGCCGCGCCGCCGGAACGCGACTTTGACTGGAGCGATACCGGCATTGAAGGGGCTTCCCGCTTCCTCAACCGTGTCTGGCGCCTGTATGCCGACAGCAGCGAGTTCCTGTCGCCCGTGGGGGCCTGCTCCTCCTCCGCCGCCGACGCGACGACCCCGGCAGCCAAGGAAGTCCGCCTCAAGGAACACCTCACCGTCAAGAAAGCCGGCGAAGACATCGGCAACCGCTACCAGTTCAACACAGCCATCGCTGCGATCATGGAACTGGTCAACGCCCTGTACCTCGCCAAGGACGAGCTCGCAGCGACGGAAGAAGGCCGCAAGATCCTGTCCTCCGCCATGGCGACCGTGCTGACGCTTCTGTCCCCCATCACCCCGCACCTGTGCGAGGAATTGTGGGAAGGCCTCGGCCATGCCCGGAGCATCGATCAGGAGCCCTGGCCGGTATGGAAGGAGGACGCCTTGCAGCGCGACGTACTCACCGTGGTCATCCAGATCAACGGCAAGCTGCGCGGCAAGATCGAAGTCCCCGCCTCCGCTTCCAAGGAAGAAATAGAACGGCTCGCCCTTACGGAACAGAACATCGTCCGCCACCTTGAAGGGCTCACCGTCCGCAAGGTTGTGGTCATTCCCGGCAAACTCGTCAACGTGGTGGCCAACTGATGAACAGACCGCACCCGGATTCGGCGCATGCAGGGCATGGACGCCTGTACAGGCTTGCGGCGGGACTGCTGAGCGGGCTGCTCGCCTGCCTGATGCTGACCGGGTGCGGCTATGTCTGGCGCGGTCAGGAAGGCTCCCTGTCCGAAAACAGCGTGCTCGGCAACGGTTCCAAGACGCTCAGGATCAAAAGCGTGGAACAGACCTCGCTCTACCCTTGGCTGACCTATCAGGTCCGCTCGCTGGTACGGGACGACATCAACGCCCGGAACCTGGCGAAATGGGTGGACAGCGGACAGGCCGACTATACCCTGACCGTGCGCATCCCCAGCTTCAAGGTTCGCAGCTACGGCGAGTACAGAAGCGCCTCACAACTGTATACGGCTACCATCGCTATAGAATTCATCGTCTACGATGGAAAGACCAATACGGAAGTCTGGCGTTCGGGAAACATCTACTACAGTGAAAACTATGAAAACGCCAACGAGGAATCGGCCATCAAGTCCATCCTCGAAATGGCCGTGCGCCGTTGCATGGACGCCTTGCAGCAACGATTCTGACCTGACGGGACAAGGCCGTCGCTTTCGCCTATGACGACACGACCGGGTTTCAGCTTCTGCATATGCCCAGACGGGAAGCTCCTCCGCCAGCAGGTGGAGGAGCTTCTTGGTGCCCATCCCGACGCGGGGCGGGAACGGCATGTTTTCTGGGGTGACGACGAACTGCCGCCCAAATTCTGGGAAATCCTCACGCTCCAAGGGCTTTTTTCCACATCGCGGGTTTTGGTGATGCGCAACGCCCACGCCCTGACCGCCGATGTATGGAAACGCCTTTCCTCCGCGCTTTCCCGCCCCAATCCCCAGACTTGGCCTCTGTTTTGCCTTGAGGCCGCGTGGGAAAAGGGCCAGCCCAAGATCCCCGCGCATATAACCAAACTGCCGTGCTTTACCTTTGCCGACGCCAAGGGCTGGATCTGGCGCTCCCCCGGACTGGAGCCGCGCTCGCTCCGCCGCCACATCCAGATGCGCTCCAAGGCGCTGGGGCTGGATCTGGAGCCGGGCTGCGTGGACATTCTCGCCGAGACGCTTCTTCCTGATGCCGCCGCCGTGGACGCGGAATTGAGCAAGCTCCAACTGCTGGCGGACGGAAAACCGTTGACGCAGGAGCAGGCCCGCAGCGTCAGCCCGACGACCGAATTCAACGTCTTCGCGTTCCTGCGCCAGCTTCAGGCGGGGCAGGCGGCTTCCGTCTGGAAAAGCATCCTTGAGGAAGAATCCAAGGGCGAAGAACCGCTTTTCTACCTGCTCGCCATGCTCCAGCGTGAGGCACGCCAGCTTTGGCAGCTCCTTGCCGGGGAACAGGTTCGCATGGGCCCGTCCGATCAGCAGGCCAAACAGCAGGCGGCCTCCCGCCTCGGCGCCGCCGGGCTCGCCAGGCTCTGGGACGCCATGCACACCGCCGAGCTTTCCGTCAAATCGGGAAGGCGCTCCCCCAGCCAGGCGCTGGATGCCCTCATGGGGGATTTGACGCTGCTTTTCGCGCCCGCGCAACGCCGTTCCCCCCGCTGACGCCCTTTTTCATTTCTCATGGCCCATCCGGGCTTTCCCCCTTGCTTACCCCGCAGGACTGCTTATTATGTCAACTGGTACACCCCACTACGCCGGACACCGTGCCCGGCTGCGCGAGCGCCTTCTCAAAGACAGCACCGCGCTTGCCGATTATGAAATATTGGAACTCTTGCTGGGTTATGCGCTTTTGCGGCGGGATACCAAGCCGCTCGCCAAAGAATTGCTCTCCCGGTTCGGGAGCATCCGCGGCGTATTGGACGCACTGCCCGCCGAAATACAGCAAGTGGACGGCGTGGGTGAAGGCGTCGCGGCCCTTCGGCTCCTGCTTCGGGAAATGATGGCGCGCTACGCCGAAGCGCCGATGCGGGAACGGAAAGTTTTGTGCACGCCCCGCGACGTGGCGCAAATGGTGATCCCCCGGTTGTCCGGCTCTCCCCACGAGGAGCTCTGGACGGCTACCGTCGACGCCCAAAACCGCCTGCTCACCTGGGAGCGGCTGGCGCGGGGGACGGTCGGCATGGTTCCGTGCTATCCGAGGGACATTCTGGAGCGGGTGCTCCAGCGCAAGGCAAGCGGCTTCTTTCTGGTGCACAACCATCCCGGAGGGACGCCCAAGGCTTCGCCCGAAGATGTCGAAATGACGAGGAACATTCAGCGCATCGCCACCAGCATGGGGCTGCGCCTGCTTGATCACCTCATCGTGGGCGACGGCGCCTGTTACAGCATACGAGAGGACGGCCTGCTCTGAACCACGGGTTCTCCAACCGTACTACCTTTTGAGGATACAGCCATGACGTTTGATTCTGATAACGACAACGACGAAAAAAAAGAGGAAACACCCGTCCGCCGCCGTCGGAGGCCGGCCCGGCGCCGTGTCCCCGCTCAAATACAGGACGGGCAAATGGACGCCTCTTCCGAAGACGTTACGCCGGAACTGCAGGAAATCCCATCCACCATGCCCCTGCTTCCCCTCCGGGACGTGGTGGTCTTCAACTATATGATCGTGCCCCTGTTCGTTGGGCGTGAACAGTCCGTGCAGGCCGTGGAAGCCGCCGCAACGCACGGCCGCCATATTTTCCTCTGCGCCCAAAAAGACGGGCAGGTGGACAACCCCAAAGCGGACGATCTCTACCCGGTCGGCTCCGTGGCGCTCATCCTGCGCCTGCTCAAGATGCCCGACGGGCGCATCAAGGCGCTGGTGCAGGGGGTATCACGCGCCCGCCTCGTCGGTTTGAACGAGAGCGGCCCCTATCTGTCCGCCAATGTCGAGCTGATGCCCGAACCGGAAGCCGCCGCGCCCGAATCGGAGCAGGAAGCGCTCATCCGTTTCGCGCGCGAACAGTGCGAGCGCATCCTGTCCCTGCGCGGCATCCCCACCGGGGACATCATGGGCGTCCTCAGCAATGTGAACGAACCCGGACGCCTTTCCGATCTCATCGCCGCCAACCTGCGGCTCAAGATGGAGGAAGCGCAGGAAATCCTCCAGTGCATCGATCCGATGGATCGCCTGCGCCTCATCATCACGCATCTGGTGCATGAGTCCGAAGTGGCGACCATGCAGATCAAGATCCAGACCTCCGCCCGCGAAGGCATGGACAAGGCGCAGAAGGAATATTACCTGCGCGAACAGCTCAAGGCCATCCGCAAGGAATTGGGCGACGGCCCCGACGCCGACGAAGAACTGGAAGACATCACCAAGGCCATCGAAAAGGCCGGGCTCCCCGCCGAAGTGCGCAAAGAAGCCGACAAGCAGCTCAAGCGGCTCGCCGCGATGCACGGCGACTCGGCGGAAGCCAGCGTCGTGCGCACCTACCTCGACTGGCTGGCGGAATTGCCGTGGAAAAAGATGTCCAAGGATCAGCTTGATATCGTCAAGGCCAAAGACGTGCTGGACGAGGATCACTACGGGCTGGCCAAGATCAAGGACCGCATCCTTGAGTACCTCAGCGTCCGCAAGCTCAACCCCGACTCCAAGGGGCCCATCCTTTGCTTTGCCGGCCCTCCCGGCGTGGGCAAGACCTCGCTCGGCCGCTCCATCGCAAGGGCATTGGGGCGCAAGTTCCAGCGCATCTCCCTCGGCGGGATGCGCGACGAGGCTGAAATCCGCGGACACCGCCGCACATACATCGGGGCCATGCCGGGCCGCATCATTCAGGCGATGAAGCAGGCGGGAACCCGCAACCCCGTCATCGTCCTTGATGAAATCGACAAGCTCGGCAACGACTTCCGGGGCGATCCGTCTTCGGCCCTTCTTGAGGCGCTGGACCCGGAACAGAACTTCAACTTCAGCGATCATTACCTGAACGTGCCGTTCGATCTCTCCAAGGTGCTGTTCATCTGTACGGCAAACCATCTGGAGAATATCCCCGGCCCGCTCCGTGACCGCCTGGAAATCATTTCCCTGCCCGGCTATACGCAACAGGAAAAGCTGGCTATTGCCCGCAAGTATATCCTACCCAAGGAAATGCACGAAAACGGGCTGAAGGATCGCGAACTGACCTTGCCCGATGCGGCGATGAACCGCATCATCCGCGAATATACCCGTGAGGCGGGCCTGCGCAACCTTGAACGCGAAATCGGAACCGTCTGCCGCAAGATCGCACGGCGGAAAGCGGAAGGAGGCAAGCCTCCCTTCCGTGTGACGGCGGCGGGGCTCCCCCGGCTCCTCGGCGCGCCGATCTTCATCGACGACGAAGCCGAGCGCAAGCTCATCCCCGGCGTGGCCCTTGGCCTCGCGTGGACGCCCGCCGGCGGCGAAATCCTCTACATTGAGGTTTCCGCCATCAAGGGCAAGGGCGGGCTCACGCTGACGGGCCAGCTTGGGGACGTAATGAAGGAAAGCGCGCAAGCCGCCCTGACCTATGCCCGCGCCAAGGCCGACGAGCTCGGCATTGCGCCGGACTTCGCCGAGCACACGGACATCCACATCCATGTGCCTGCCGGAGCCACCCCCAAGGATGGCCCCTCAGCCGGCGTCACGCTGGTGACGGCGCTCATCTCCGCGCTGACCGGCAAGGCCGTGCGCGGCGATATCTGCATGACGGGTGAAATCACCCTGCGCGGGCGCGTCCTGCCCGTGGGCGGCATCAAGGAAAAGGTGCTCGCCGGGGTTGCGCGCGGCATCGGCCACGTCATCCTGCCCGCCAAGAACCAGAAGGACTTGGAAGACATCCCGCAGGAGCTCCGCCGCAAGATCGTCGTCCACACAGTGGACAGCATCGACGACGTCCTTCCGCTCGTGTTTGAAAAGAAATAGAAAAGATT
>NZ_DBMAFI010000040.1:0-31543 GCF_057864385.1 Bilophila sp.
TTTTCCTTGAAGTTTCAAAGGAATAACCAGCAAAATGCCTTAGCCATAGGTTTCGCCAAGGGGAAAACTGGAGAAAAAGGCTGTATTTTCACCACACTGTGTGATGAAACAACCGCATACTATGACAGAGCCAAAAAATTTAGGTTGTGTTGTCAATTATATAATATATAGAAATTGTTTATTATTTTTAGGTTGTAAAAATAATATTTCAATAATTTAAAATGGTTATATTCAAATGACGACACAACCTAGGGGTGGCACCCTTTGGGAAAGGGCGCCGGGATGGAAAGGCGGTTTTCTGAAAGCCGGATTGGGTTTTAGGAATGGCTGTACCATAGAAAATAGTTGATGCTTTATTTCTCGAAACTCCAAGGGAATAACCAATAAAATTCGAGGTATTCACGTTTTCAATAGAAGTCGAATTTCGACTATCTGAAATTCAAAGTGAATTTTTTAAAAGGCTCTGTCATGATATATGGTTGTTTTATTTCCGCAGTATGCTGAAAATAGAGGCTTCTTGTTCATTTTTTTCTGCTGATGGACTTCATGATTCGGGATATTTTATTGGTTATTCCTTTAAAATATCGAGAAATAAAGCATCAACTATTTTCTATGACACAGCCTTAGGTTATGTCGCTATTTTATATATAACTATTTAAAATCATCGAAAATAATTTTTTTGTGATTTTAAAAATAGCTAAACAATTTCAATTGATTATATCTAATTAACGACATGGCCTAGAAAATTATCGAAAAGATGAACGGCTCTAAAATCCCCCAACCATAGAGCCCATCAACGGAAAAATGAGAGAAAGGGTTTATAGTTTCACCATACTGTGGAGATAAAAGCCACATTTTATGACAGGGCGTTAGGAATATATTGATAACAGGTGGAGTTCATGCGGATACGGACAGCTACACAGGATGATTTGGATGCTCTTTGCCGGGTCGAGGCAATCTGTTTTCCCGCGAGCGAGGCGGGCACACGGGAATCGTTTGCCGCCCGGCTCAAGGTTTTTTCCCGTCACTTCCTTCTGTTGGAGGATGAGGGGAGACTCATCGGCTTTGTAAACGGCATGGTGACGGATGACCGCACCATTTCCGACGTCATGTTCGAGAAGGCCGAGCTCCATAAGGAAGGCGGGAAATGGCAGAGCGTGTTCGGGCTGGACGTGTTGCCGGAATACAGGCGCAACGGGTATGCCGGGCAGCTCATGCGGGCGTTCATCGACCATGCCCGCGAAGACGGGCGCTGCGGCTGCATCCTGACATGCAAGGAATATCTTCTGCATTATTATGCCCGATTCGGCTTCAAGAATCTGGGCGTTTCCCTCTCAAAACACGGCGGGGCCGTCTGGTATGACATGGTTCTGGAGTTTTCTTCTCCTTCTTTATAAATCCATTGGCTCTGTCATAGTATGTGGTTGCTTCATCTCCACAGTGCAGTGAGAATACAGCTTTTTTCCAGTTTTCCCCTTAGCGGAATCTATGGCTGAGGCATTTTTCTGGCTATTCCTTTGGATTTTCAAGGAAAAAAGCATCGACCATTTTCTATGACAGATCCAATCCATTTTTTCAAAAGGCTGTGTTCGATTTTACGGTTGATGATTTTTTCAATGAAAATCAATAGATAAAAGCTCGTTCCACATCTGGCGATGTGGGCCTCTCTCATTTTTTGTTCATTACATGAAATCCAGTTTTGAAGAATTGTTGCGAGACCTCCAAATCATTTCCAAAGAACTCTTCCTTTCCAGTTGGAATCTTGTATCAACCACAAACTTAAACACAGCCTTTCAAAATGCCCTGCCGTAATGGGGCATGGCTGTTTCATCTTTTATATGGTGTGGGTACGGCCTTTTTCAGTTTTTCGTTGGTTTGGAGACAGCAAAAGATTGATATGCTGTTTCATATAATTCAAGGCAAACGCTGAGAAAATCTTTTTCGTCGTTAGGATCGCCACTAAATGCCTTTAAAAAGTGGCTGTACCATAGAAAATCGTTGATGCTTTCTTGAGGCCCAAAGGGTAAACCGATAAAATGCCTCGGCCATAGAGTCCGGCAACGGAAAAGTTGGAAAGAAGCTGTATTTTCACCATACTGTGGAGATAAAACAACCACATGGTATGACAGCGCCAAAAGTTTAACGAAAGCAATTCCTGCAATATCGTATCCAATCAAATGGTATAACAAAGCCTTTTCATCTTTAGTGGGCTTCATGACTGATTCATTTTGTTTTTTTAGAAGGCTGTGTTATAGAAAATGGTTGATGCTTTTTTCCTTAAAGTTCCAAAGGGATAACCGGCAAAATACCTTAGCCGTGGCTCCCGCCAAGGGGAAAACCGGAGAAAAAGGCTGTATTTTCACCGCACTATGGAGATGAAACAACCACAAACTATAACAGAGCCTTTTAGAATGCTAAGAAAGAAAACATCAACTCTTTACAGTCACAGCCTTTCTTCACTTCTTCACTGCCCTTTGGCGTTTCCCCAGCATAAAGAAAGGCTGCGCCATAGGAACAGGTTGATGTTTTATTTCTTGAAATTCCAAAGGAATAACGAATAAAATCTCCCCAATCATGGAAGCCCATCAGCGAAAAAACTGAGAAAAATAGCCTGTATTTTCAGCATATTTTAGATACAAAGCAACCGCATACTATGACATAATGCTATGACAGAGCCTAAAGAAAAGGTTCCGCATCCGGCATAAGCCGGATGCGGAACCTTTTCTTTAGGCCCCAAGGGGGTCTGGGGGGAATTATTCCCCCCAGACAGGGGGTCAAGGGGGGCGGTAGCCACCCTTGCCGCCGGAGGCATTTCTTACTTCAGCGAGTCGGCATAGATCTCGATGGTGTGCTTGACGACCACGTTGTCGCCGTTCTGGGCGAGCATGTCGGAAAGCTGCATCATGCAGGCGGGGCAGCCGGTGGCGACCACTTCCGCACCGCTGGCGACGATGTTGTTGCGCTTGCGCTGGCCGATTTTGCGGGACAGATCATAGTGCGAGAGGGTGAAGCTGCCGCCGCAGCCGCAGCAGCGGTCGGCTTCCTTCATCTCCACGAGAGCATAATCCGGGTTCATGCGGATGAGCTCACGGGGCTGCGCGCTGACGCCGAGGGAGCGGAGCAGGTGGCAGGACTCGTGATAGGTCACCTTGGTCTGGCCGTGGCGCCCGAACGCGCGGGGTTTCACCTTGAGCACGTCCACGAGGAAGGCGTTGATGTCCATCGCCTTCTGGGAGAGCTCATTGATGGCGTCGCGGTACTTGTAGGGCATCTTGCCCGCCATCTTGGGCCACAGGGAGCGGATGGTTTCCGTGCAGGACGAGCAGGGCGTGACGATGAGATCGAAGGAACCTTCCTTCAACACGTCCACGTTGTGCATGACCATCTTTTCAAAACCTTCAAGGTCGCCGGACGAGAGGGCGGGGATGCCGCAACAGGAATAGTTGGTAGGCAGATAGACGCCGACTTCGTGGTAATCGAACACCTTGAGGCAGGCTTCGGAAACATTGGTGAAGATCTTGTCGCCCATGCAGCCGGGGAAGAAGGCCACCTTGTGGCGGCTTTTCCCGGCGGGGGTGTTCACCGCGCCGATCTTGGCGCTCAGGGTCTGCTTGGCGAGGGGCTGCATGTGGCGTTCGCCGAGGAACGGGCGCAACAGCGGGGAACACATGGCGGTACCCTGCGGGTTGTTGTCCTCGTGCATGGCGAGGCCCTGGAACGGGGCGCTGAGCTTCAGCAGGAAGCCGAACAGCTTCGGGTTCGGCAGCAGGGTGCGGAAGATGGCTTTCTTGAGGGGCGAAAGGCCTTTGTAGGACGCGACAATGGCGCGGGCCTCCATGAAAATTTCCAGAATGGAAACGCCGGAAGGGCAGTTCGCCTGACAGGAGCCGCACAGGAGGCAACGATTGAGCTTTTCGTTGACCGCTTCGGGATCCTCAATGAGGCGGTGAGCCAGGTTTTCCAGCAGCGTGAGCTTTCCGCGGGTCACGTCGGCTTCCATCATGGTTTCGCCGAAAACCGGGCACACGGACTGGCACATGCCGCATTTCATGCAGGCGGCGAGCTTGTCGTCAAGCGCCATGAGGGCGTTGGCGAGGAGGGTCAGCTCATCCATGACTTAAACTCCAACCAGCTTGCTGGGGTTGAACAGGCCCTTCGGGTCGATGGCCTTGCGCAGGCGGCGCGAGTACCCGATGGTGCCGCGTGAGGTTTCCTTTTCCAGCCACTTCTGCTTGGCGGTGCCGATGCCGTGTTCGCCGGAAAGGGTGCCGCCCATTTCGATGGTGGTGTTGAAAAGTTCGTCGACGGCGCGTTCCACGCGTTCAAATTCGTCCTTGTCGCGCTTGTCGCACATAAAGGTCGGGTGCAGGTTGCCGTCCCCGGCGTGGCCGAAGGTGCCGACGGTGAGGTTGTACTTTTCGCCGAGGTCCTTGATGACCTTCATCATGGCCGGGATCTTGGAGCGGGGCACGGTGGCGTCTTCAAGGATGGTCGTGGGCTTGAAGCGGGCCAGGGCGGGCAGGGCCTTGCGGCGGGCTTCCCAGATCCGGTTCTTTTCCTCGGCGTCCTTGGCGACCACGATCTGCGTGGCGCCGCTCTTCTTGAGCTGTTCCTCGACGACGAGGGCGTCATCGGCGACCTGACCGGCATGGCCGTCCACTTCGATGAGGAGGATGGCCTGCGCGTCGCGGGGAAGGCCGATCTTCACGTCGTCCTCGACGAGGTTGATGGTCATGTTGTCCATGAATTCCAGCGTACAGGGCAGGATGTGGGCGGCGATGATGCGGGCCACGGCTTCGGAAGCCTTCTGCACGTTGTCGAACACGGCCATCATGGCCTTGGAGGCTTGCGGCGGGGGCACGAGCTTGAGGATGGCGCGGCTGATCATGCCGAGGGTGCCTTCGGAGCCCACGAGCAGGCCGCCGAGGTTGTAGCCGGTCGCGCACTTGACGGTGCGGGAGCCGCTTTTCACCAGCTCGCCGGTGTGGTCATAAAATTCGAGGCCCATGACGTAATCTTTGGTGACGCCGTATTTCAGGCCGCGCAGCCCGCCGGCGTTTTCCGCAATGTTGCCGCCGATGGTGGAGACGGCCTGGGAGCCCGGATCCGGGGGATAGAAGAGGCCCTTGGAAGCCACGGTAGCGGCGAACTGGGCCGTCACAACGCCGGGCTCGACGATGGCGAAGAGGTCTTCTTCATTGATTTCGATGATCTTGTTCAGTCCTTGCGTCAGGATGACCACGGATTTGTCGGCATCGGGCACGGTTCCGCCGCTGAGGTTCGTTCCCGCGCCGCGGATGGTCATGGGCAGGCCGTTGGCGTAGCAGCGCTCAATGAGGGCGCCGAGCTGTTCCGTGGAGGTGGGGCGCAGGACAAGGCCGGGAACGACCGAAGGCAGCACGGCGGCGTCATAGGCGTAGCTTTGCCTGTCCGCTTCGCTGGTAAAGACGTTCTCTTTGCCGATGAGGTTTTCAAATTCCTTGACGAGGGATGCGCTGGGCATGGTTTCCTCCGGATCAGATGGTGAGGGGGGCTGTATGTGGGGGGCCGCGAGGCCCGGATACAGTTCGCACAGGAAAGACGGGGTTCTGGCGACAGCAGCTCCCGGCTGCCCCATAAGGCTCCGCCGGATGTTGAGAATGGAATCCGGCGTGATATTCACCATTACTGTATGTCTGGGGGAAGGTCAAATAGTGAAGGCTTTCACGCGCACCTTTTATCCTGTTGCCGTGCCTCGTTAAGGCCGCTTGACCCCACGCTTTCCGGCCCGTAAGACAGAAGAAAACGGCCCGCGTGCCCCTTTACGGCAACCGGGCCTCCGGGAGGTTTTTCGTATGTTCGCACCGCTTCCCGCTCCGGCGGAAATGTCCGGCTGGGATCGGGCCGCCATTGATTTGGGCCTGCCCGAACTGTTGCTGATGGAGAACGCCTCCCGCGAGGCCATGCATGCGCTGGCGGCCGAGACCGGGCCCGTGCGCGGCAAGCGTGTCCTGCTGTTCATGGGCGGCGGCAACAACGGCGGGGATGCCGCTTGCCTTGCCCGGCATCTGCACGACGGGGGCGCGGAGGTGCTTGTGCTGCATACCCGGCCTTTGGGGGCCTGCCGGGGCGTGACGGGCCAGCATGTGCGGCTGGCCCGGCGCTGCGGGGTGCCCTTTGCCCCGGCTGCGGGCTGGCCCGAAAAGTACCGCAATACGCCGTGGGATGTGTATGCCGACGCTTCCGGCTGCGGGCGGGGCGGCCCGGACATCGTCGTGGACGGGATACTCGGCACGGGCTTTTCCGGCAGCCTCAGGCCGCTGGAACTGGGGCTGGTGGGCCGGATCAACGCGCTGGCGCAGCGGGCTTTCCTTTTTTCGCTGGATATTCCGTCCGGGCTTTCGGGGCTGACCGGGCGCCCCTGCCCCGTCGCCGTGCGCGCGCACGCTACGGTGACCTTTGAGGCGGCGAAGCCCGGCCTTGTCCTGCCGGAAGCCGCGCCGTACACGGGCAGGCTGCACATCCGGCCCATCGGCATCCCTGCGGCGGTGCGGAGGGCGCATCCCGCTTCCTATCAGATGATTACGGACGCCCTTGCCGGAGCCTTCCCGGAAGCCGCTCCGGGGTGGCACAAGGGAACCGCCGGGGCCATTTTGATTGTAGGCGGTTCGGAAGGGCTTACGGGCGCGCCGCATTTGGCGGCACGGGCCGCCCTGCGCGCCGGGGGCGGGCTGATCAGCGTCGCCGCCCCGCACGGCTTGTGCCGGGACATCAAGGCGGACTGCCCGGACATCATGACCCGTGCCCTCGGCCCTGCGGGGAGCGTGCGGTGGAACCCGGCATTGCTTGAGGAACTTCTGCCGTTCCTGCGCCAGTGCGGGGCGATGGTGCTGGGGCCGGGCATCGGGCGCGGCCCGGAAACGGCGGCATTCGTGCACTCCCTGCTGGCGTGCCCCTCGCGCCCGTCCGCCGTGGTGGACGCGGACGCGCTGCACGCGCTCGCCATGCATCCTGACGCGCTGTCTTCCCTGCGGGCCTGTGACGTGCTGACCCCGCATCCCGGCGAGGCGGCAACCCTGCTGCATACGACGCCCGCGCTGGTGCAGGCGGATCGTTTCGCGGCGCTGGCGGGGCTGCGGCGTCTAGCCCCTTCCGTGTGGATTCTCAAGGGCGCGGGGACGCTCATCGGCACGGCGGGCCAGCCCGTGACCATCGCCCCCTACGCGGAGCCCAATCTGGCTGTGGGCGGTTCAGGGGATGTGCTCTCCGGCTGCCTCGGCACGCTGATGGCGCAGAGCGCCGCGCACCCTTCCGAGGGCTGCGAAAGCTCCAGCTTCCTCGCCGCGTGCATGGGCGTCTATCTCCATGCGCGGGCGGGCAGGCTGCTGCGTGGGGCCTTCCCCAAGCGCGGCAACTCGGCGACGGATATCGCGGAGATGCTGCCTCGGGCACGATCTTGACGTGAGGGGGATCGAATCCCCTTCGGCAGCGTATTTCGGTGGGGAAGGCTTTTGGAATATGTTGACAAGATAAAGACCGCCGCGCGGAAATGGTGAACTTCCAAGCCACAGGGAAAGCGGTCAAGAGGGGTTCGACGAAGGGGGAAAGTCTTTGAAGGGAGTGGGGAGGCTTGGAGGGGCGAGGGAAACTTTCTGGAGAAAATTTCCCTCGCCCCTCCGATTTCGTTTTCCTGTTCCTGAAAAAACATCAAGAAGCCCGGCACCATGAGGCGCCGGGCTTCCTTTCTGTGCTGTCGGCTAAGCCGCGGGCGGCTTAGTTTTCGGACTCTTCAAACTTCTGCTTGAGGAGATCGCCGAGGCTCTGGCCGGCTTCGGGGCCGGAACGGCTGTATTCGCGGGGCTTCTTGCGTTCTTCGTCGTCCTTGAGCTGCTTGATGGAGAGGCCGAGGCGGCGATCTTCAGCGCTGACGTGAATGATCTTGGCCTGGATTTCCTCGCCTTCCTTGTACAGTTCGGCGGGGGTCTTCACCTTCTTGTTGCTCAGTTCGGACACGTGGACGAGGCCTTCGATGCCTTCTTCCACTTCAACGAACAGGCCGAAATCGGTGATGTTCGTGATGATGCCCTTCACGATGCCGCCCACGGGGTAGGCGGTGGGGACGTTGGTCCACGGATCTTCGGTCAACTGCTTGATGCCGAGGGTGAACTTTTCGCTTTCCTGATCCACGGTGAGCACCTTGGCCTGCACGGTGTCGCCGACCTTGAAGAGCTCGTTGGGATGACGGATCTTCTTGGTCCAGCTGATGTCGGACACATGGATGAGGCCGTCGATGCCGTCTTCGATGCCGATGAACATGCCGAATTCGGTGATGTTCTTGATGACGCCTTCAAGGATGGTGCCTTCGGGGTACTTTTCGCCCACGAGTTCCCACGGGTTCGGCTTAATCTGCTTCATGCCGAGGGAGATGCGCTTCTTCTCAGGATCGACGCCGAGGATGACGACTTCAACTTCGTCGCCCTGGCGGACCATCTGGGAAGGATGGCGGAGCTTGCGGGTCCAAGACATTTCGGAGATATGGACGAGGCCTTCGACGCCGGGTTCCAGCTCGACGAACGCACCGTAATCAACGAGGTTGGTCACCTTGCCGTTGTGGCGGGAACCTTCGGGGAAGCGGGCGGTGATGTCCTGCCACGGATCGGGCACGAGCTGCTTGAGGCCGAGGGAAACCTTCTGGTTTTCCTTGTCGAAGGAGAGCACCTTGAGTTCGAGATCCTGGCCAAGCGTAACCATTTCGCGGGGATGGCGGATACGCTTCCAAGACATGTCGGTGATGTGAAGGAGACCGTCGAGGCCGCCGAGATCCACGAACACGCCGTATTCGGTGATGTTCTTGGCCTTGCCGGTAACGACCTGACCTTCGGCGAGGGTCTGGAGGAGATCCTGACGCTTGGAGTCGCGTTCTTCTTCAAGCAGCACACGGCGGGACACGATGACGTTGCTGCGACGGCGGTTGATCTTCAGCACGCGGAATTCGTATTCCTGGTTCACCAGAGCGTCCATGTCCGGCACGGGGCGCAGATCCACATGGGAACCGGGGAGGAACGCTTCCACGCCGCCCAGATCCACAGTGTAACCGCCCTTGATGCGGCGCATGATACGGCCCTTGATGACGCCGTTCTTTTCCTGCACGTCTTCGAGCTGATCGAAGAGCTGCATCCGCTTTGCTTTTTCAAAGGACAGGGTGATGGTGCCTTCCTGTTCGTTCTTGCGAGCGACGAAGACGTCCACACGGTCGCCCACCTTCACAACGAGATTGCCTTCGGCATCCCGGAATTCGGCAGTGGGGATCTGGCCTTCCGATTTGAAATTCACGTCAACAAGCACATTGTCGTCATCCACGCGGACAATTTCGCCTTTGACGATGGTTCCTTCCTCAAGATCACCGAAATCGGTGCTGAGGTAGTCTTCCAGCGCGCTTTCAAAATTAAATTCCGCGTCCATACCGTGGTTTTCCATGGTTTCCATTAAACAGCCTCCAGGCCACATCAATTTCCTGCATATTTTGCAGGTCGTCATCCATAGCAGGAATCGTTTTGTCTGGCAAGGGTTGCCGTCGCGTGAAGAAAAGGCCTTTTTGCGTGATCGCCGCGTTTTCTGTCCACTTATGATAAAGGGGCCGGAGAAGAAAAAATCTGAGGGGATTTTTGAAAGGCCGTGTCCTAGAAAATGGTTGATGCTTTTTTCCTTGAAGTTCCACAGGGATAACCGGCAAAATGCCTTAGCCCTGTATTCCGCCAAGAGGAAAACCGGAGAAAAAGGCTGTATTTTCACCGCACTGTGGAGATGAAACAACCGCAAACCATAACAGGGCCTTTTGAAAACGTCTCCCCTCAGCATTGTTGCGGCGTCCAATCGGCGGGAAGCATTGCGGCGGGGCGTTCGGAGCGGCGGAGGGCTGAAACAGGCACAGGAAACATCGCCCTGAAACCGGAAGCGCCGCCGCAGCGACAAAGCCGGGGGTGCCCTCCCGAAGAGGCTTTCAGATCCGGCTATGCACCCCGCAGCGGCAGGGCCGTGGGAACTTCTTGGGGCCATGCCCCTTTCAGCGTCAAAACATCCGGCTATGCCGCAGCAGGAAATGGCTATTTTGCCTTACTATTCCGAAAGGATAGCCAATAACGGCTTCGGCTGTGAAGTCCGTCGGCGAAAAGCTGGAAAACTCTCGTTCCACTGCACTGGGGGACGAAACAGCCACGCTCCCCGGCAGGGGCAAGCGTATTATTCCGGCTCGTACCCCGTGTCTTCCGGCAAGCCGTGGCGGGCGGACTGGCTGCGGGCAAGCTCGTCGCAGCGTTCGTTCTCGGCGTGTCCGTTGTGCCCGCGCACCCATTCCAGCGTGACGCTGTGGCGGTCAAGCTGGACTTGCAGGCGTTCCCAGAGGTCGCGGTTTTTGACCGGCTTCTTGGCGGCTGTCTTCCAGCCGTTTTTCCGCCAGCCCGCGAGCCATTTCTTTTCCACGGCGTGGCGCAGATACTGCGAATCCGTGTACAGCGTGACCGCGCACGGCTCTTTCAGCACTTCGAGCCCAGCGATGGCCGCCATGATTTCCATACGGTTGTTCGTGGTGTGCGCGTAGCCGCCGGAGAGCTCCTTTTCATGCCCATCGCAGCGCAGGATGCAGCCCCAGCCGCCCCGTCCTGGATTGCCGAGGCATGAGCCGTCCGTAAATATCGTTACATTCCGCATAATTTTTCTTTTAGGCGCAAAACCGGAGACGCTGGCCGGAAAAGAGAAAACCGGCCCGAACCCGTCGCCCCGTGCAAAGGTCTTGGGAGGAAAAGGAGGGAATGGGGAAGGAAACGGCGTGCCCTCTTTCAGAAGGCTCCCCCTTTCCTCCCCATCCCCACATTTTATTCAAACATATCGATATTCGCCAGAGCCTGATGCATGAGCCCCTCCGGGGAGTCGGCGGCATCGAGGACGATGATGCGCTTGGTGTTGTGAGCGGCCCAGAGCTTGAAGCCTTCACGGATGCGGGTGTGGAAGGACATCTGTTCGGCTTCAAAACGCCCTTCTTTTTGGGAAAGCCCCAGCTCCGCGTTGCGGCGGCGGGCGCGTTTCAGCGCGTCGGCGGGATCCATGTCGAGCACGAAGGTTCTGTCGGGCCAGAGGCCGCCTATGGCCATGTCGTTGAGCGCGCGCAGCCTTTCGATGTCGAGGCCGCGCCCGTAGCCCTGATAGACCACGGTGGAGTCCGCATAGCGGTCGCAAAGCACCACCTCGCCGCGCTGCAGCGCCGGGCGGATGACCTCGGCGACGTGCTGCGCCCGGTCCGCGAGGAACAGGAACAGTTCCGCCTCAGGGCAGATGGCCGTTTCCGGGTTCAGGAGCATCCGGCGCAGCTCCCGGCCCAGCGTGCACCCGCCGGGCTCGCGCGTCACCAGCACTTCATGGTTCAGGGTGCGGAACACGTCGGCAAGGTTCTCAATGAGCGTGGTTTTGCCCGCGCCTTCAATGCCTTCTAGAGTAATGAACACTGGTTCAACCTTGGGGCTTCGGGTTCCGCCGCGCGTTTCGGGGCGTGGGGCTTACGGGGTTCGGCCGCCGGGGTCTTGGGGGCCAGGAACAACTGGCGATCCAGCGACTTCTGGTAGGGCGACCAGCCGCTTCCGCCGTCTTCGAGTGCCCCGAACAGGCTTCGGCTTTGGGTGATCTTGGCGTCGATGTTGTCCGCGTAGTGCAGGGCGAAGGCTTCGGCCGTTTGCGGCAGGCGCGGCGAGCCGTACTCGTACAGCCCGTGGTGGCTCAGGATAAGGTGCTGGAAATGAAGGATAAGCTCCTCGTCGAGCCCGGACTTGGCGAGATGGCGGTCAAGCTTCCCAAGGCACAGGTTGATGTGCCCGACCAGCCGCCCGGCGTCGGTGTAGTCGTTGGCGAGGCCGCCGGAGAATTCCCATATCTTGCCGAGATCGTGGCAAATGGCCCCGGCGAGCAGCGTCTGGCGATCCAGATCCGGGTAATGGTCGCAGAAACGCAGGCACAGCGTCGCCACCGAAAGCGTATGCTCAAGGAGCCCCCCGACCCAAGCGTGATGAACGCTCTTGGCGGCGGGGGCGGTGAGCAGCGGGATACGGATGGCCTCGTCCTCAAGGACGGACAGGATGAACTTGCGCCACGGCTTGTACGTGAACTCCTTGCGGCAGAGGGCTTCGAGCTCGTCGAGCATCTCCTGCGGCGGGCGGCTGCTGGAGGCCATGAAGACGGACGTGTCCACCGAGGCCGTTTCTTCCGGGGAGAGCACGCGCAGCGCGTTGACATTCACCTGCAGCTTGTCGCGGAAGCTTTCGGCGCGGCCTTCCACTTCGGCGATGACGCCGGAAGGGATCTCCGCGAACTGTTGGCTGAGGGGGCTCCATATCCGGGCCTCAAGATCCCCGGAGGCGTCTTTCAGCTCAAGCCGCCAGAACGGGCCGTTCTTGGCTTGGAGCTGCGACGCCGAGGCGATGAGGTACAGCGCTTTGATTTCGTCGCCGGGGGCCACGTCTTTGGCCCACCGGCGGTCGGGCGCGGATTGTATTTTCTGCATATTCAACCTACAATAAAAAACCGTGCGATCGGCTTTCCGTGCGGAAAGCGCCGCCGCACAGTTGGAATGTTTGGCGGGAGTTCACCCGTTTTCGTCTATGTTGTCAACAGAAAGCCTGCGGCCCGTCCGGGCCCCGGCGTTCCGTCCGTTTCCTGTGGGGAAACTGTTTTTGCTGTTTCGGGAGGTTGCGTGCGTATCCTGCTTTCCAACGATGACGGCATCCATTCGCCGTGCCTCCGCGCGCTGCACGACGCGCTGTGCGAAGCCGGGCACGAGCTTGACGTGGTCGCCCCGCTCACGGAACAGTCGGGCGTGGGCTGTTCCGTCACCCTGCACAACCCCTTGCGCCTGTACCCGGTGCAAGAACCCGGCTTCAGCGGCACGGCGGTTGCGGGGACGCCCGTGGACTGCGTGAAGTTCGCCCTGACCACGCTCCTGCCGCAGCCGCCGGATCTGGTGGTCGTGGGCATCAACAACGGCGCGAACAAGGGCGTGGACGTCTTTTACAGCGGAACCGTGGGCGCGGCGACCGAAGCCGCCCTGTGCGGGCTGCCCGCCGTGGCCTTCTCGCGCCCGCGCCCCGAACTTGAGCCGCCGCAGGCGCTGGCCCGGCACGCCGCCTCGCTGGTGGATGCCGTGGACTGGCGCTGCTGTGCCGGGAAAGTCCTGAACGTCAACTATCCGCGCTGCCGCGTCGCCGAAATCAAGGGCATCCGGGCCGCGCGTATGGCCGAGAGCCGCTGGGCCGAGAACTACGAACGCCGTGAAGACCCCGCCGGACGCCCCTATTGGTGGATCGCCGACTTCCTCAAGCGGGACAGCGGGGGCGACGATACGGACATCGCCCTGATGGAAGGCAACTGGGTGACGGTCACGCCGCTTCAGGTGGATCGGACGGATCGGGAACTGCTCGGTCGCTTGCAGGAGCGGTTCGGCCTCTGGTTCCAATCCTCCGTAAAATAGGCTACAATAGGATTATCAATACGTGCGGCGGGGTCGCCGCTGCGGTCTTCCGGTGCGGGGGCCGCCTTATTTCACCATCCCAATCGCAGCCGCAAGGCTGAGGCGAGGAGCAACTATGCCGCTTACCTCTCCCAGAGCCATGTTTGAACGGGCCTACAAAGAAGGGTATGCCATCGGCGCCTTCAACGTCAACAACATGGAAATCATTCAGGGAATCATGGAGGCGGGAGCCGAGGAAAAGGCCCCGCTCATCCTCCAGGTTTCCGCCGGGGCCCGCAAGTATGCGGGACAGCATTATATTGTGAAGCTCATTGAGGCCGGTCTGCTGGAAGCTGATCTCCCGGTTGTGCTCCATTTGGATCACGGCGCGGATTTCGACATCTGCAAGTCCTGCGTGGACGGCGGCTTCACCTCCGTGATGATCGACGGTTCGCACCATTCCTTTGAAGAGAACATCGCCGTGACCAAGCGGGTCGTGGAATACGCCCACGACCACGGCGTATGGGTGGAAGCCGAGCTGGGCCGCCTTGCCGGGGTCGAGGAAGACGTCTCTTCCGAGCACAGCATCTATACCGATCCCGATCAGGCCGTGGAATTTGTGGAGCGTTCCGGCTGCGACTCGCTCGCCATCGCCATCGGCACCAGCCACGGCGCGTACAAATTCAAGGGCGAAGCCAAGCTCGACTTCGAGCGCCTCGAAAAGATCGGTAATCTGATGCCCGGCTATCCGCTCGTCCTGCACGGCGCGTCCAGCGTGCCGCAGGAATTTGTGGAAATGTGCAATGCCTACGGCGGGAAGGTCGCCGGGGCTGCGGGCGTGCCGGAGGAACTGCTCCGCAAGGCCGCCGGCATGGCGATCTGCAAAATCAATATTGATACGGATATCCGGCTGGCCATGACGGCCTCCATCCGCAAGCAGCTCGTCGAACATCCTGAGGAATTCGATCCGCGCGGCTACCTGAAACCCGCGCGGCAGGCCGTGAAGGACATGGTCCAGCACAAGATCAAGCACGTGCTGGGTTGTTCCGGCAAGGCATAAAATTGTCACACGGGGGAGGTACACTGGCTTGTAACGCGGTTGCCTCCCCTTTGTTTCATACGGCGTTCCACCTTCCCCTATGCGGACGCGCCGGCCCGGTCGTCGGGCGCATCAGGATTGTGCCGCAAACCTTTTCGCGTATCGAAGGAGTACCCCAATGGCTCGCATCGGAATCAACGGCTTCGGCCGCATCGGTCGTTATCTTGTCCGCCTCATGGCTGAGCGCAACGAGCTCCCTGTGGTGATCAACGCCCGTGCGGACAACGCTTCCTTGGCCCATCTCTTCAAATACGACTCCGTCCACCGCACCTTCAAGGGCACGGTGGGCCATGACGAAAACGGCATCATCATCAACGGCACGCATATCGCCGTGACCCGCTGCAAGCCCAACGAATGGCAGTGGAAGGACTACGGCGTGGATCTGGTTGTGGAATCCACCGGGACCATCAAGAAGCGCGCCGGGCTTGCCGAGCATATCGCTTGTGGGGCGAAGAAGGTCATCATGAGCGCGCCCGTGTCCGACGCTGACATCACCATCGTGATGGGCGTGAACGACGGCCTTTATGATCCCGCCAAGCATGACGTGGTTTCCTCCGCTTCCTGTACCACGAACTGCCTCGCCCCGGTCGCCAAGGCGCTGAACGACACTTTCGGCATCGAGCACGGCCTGATGACCACAATCCATTCCTACACCATGAGCCAGCGCATCCTCGACGGCTCCCAGAAAGACATCCGCCGCGCCCGCGCCGCCGCCATGTCGATGATCCCGACCACCACCGGCGCGGCCAAGGCCGTGGCCCTCGTGCTGCCTGAGCTCAAGGGCAAGCTGGACGGCATCGCCATCCGCGTCCCCACGCCCAACGTGTCCATCGTGGATCTGAACTGCGTCATGAAGCGCGACGTGACCGTCGATGAGGTCAATGCCGCCCTGACCGCCGCCGCGAACGACCATTTCGGCGTTTCCGCCGAGCCGCTGGTGTCCATCGACTACAACGGCGACACCCACGGCGGCGTCGTTGACCTGCTTTCCACCTCCGTCATGAGCGGCAACATGCTCAAGGTGCTCATCTGGTACGACAACGAAGCCGGGTTCACCAACCAGCTCCTTCGCCTGATCGATCTGGTCGGCGGGAAGATGTAGATTTTGAAAATTGGGGAGGGGAAGGGGAAACTTTCTTCAGAAAGTTTCCCCTTCCCCTCCCCAAGCCCCACCCCTTTCCCTTCAAAGACTTTCGTATGGGTTAACGGCGGGCATGGGGAGCGCATATTTTCGTTTCGGAGGCGTACGTCTCCCGGAACCGCTTACAAAAAAGCCGGAGGCACCGCCCCCGGCTTTTTTCGCAGCCCTCTCACAGAATATGGCTGCTCCATCTCCACGACATGGTGAAGATAGAGCTTTTTTCGTTGGTTCTGTCAGCGTATATGGTTGTTTTATTTCCGTAGTATAATGAAAAGAGAGGTTTTTCCTTCAATTTTCTTGCTGATGGACTTCATGATTGGGGTATTTTATTAAGTATTCCTTTGGAGTTTCAAGAAATAAAGCATCAGCCGCTTCCTATGGCACAGGCTTTTCGTTTTGGCCGTGTCATTAGGGTGTTGATTCATCGTTACAGTATGATGAAAGTACAGCCTTTTTCTCCAATTCTTTCTGTTGGCGGATTCTATGGCTGAGACATTTTATTGGTGGCTGTGTTATAGAAAATGGTTGATGCTTTTTTCCTTGAAACTCCAAAGGATAACCGGAAAAAAGCCTTAGCCGTGGATCCCGCCAAGGGGAAAACTGAAAAAAGCTCTATTTTTCACCGCACTGTGGAGATGAAACAACCACATACTATAACAGAGCCTTATTAGTTATTCCCTTGAAACTTCAAGAAAGCATCAGCCATTTCCTATGGCGTAGCTGAGGCGTACGTCTCCCGGAACCGCTTACAAAAAGCCGGAGGCGGTGCCCCGGCTTTTTTCCGTAGCCCTGTCACAGAATATGGCTGCTCCATCTCCACGACATGGTGAAGATGGAGCTTTTTCGTTGGCTCTGTCAGCGTATATGGTTGTTTTATTTCCGTAGTATGATGAAAAGAAAGGCTTTTTCTTCAATTTTCTTGCTGATAGACTCCATTCTTGGCTATCTTTGGGGAACCTTGAGGACACATCAACCGGATGTCAGAACAGCCTTTTCCGTTGAGAAAATCAGCGTGCGGCTTTGATGATGGTATAGCTGCGATACTCCCCGGTACCGAGGTTGACTTCTTCCGCGGTAGTGCCTCGGTAACTCGTCATGGTATTTGTAAATGTGTCGTATTTGATGAGCTGGGTTTCGGTGGCAAGGAACTGATACCTGTTGATGAAGGCGTACGTCGCTGTAAAAATGAGAATACTGCACGAAAGAAGCAATAGGGACGCCGGAGTGGAGATTGCTTTCAGCATGTGGGCCTCACGCACGAAGATTTGGGGTTGAGGAGGCTTTGAATATTTTACAGATGATAATAAAAGTCAATAGAGCTGAAAAAGACTTCCAGATATTTGAACCAGTTCTTTGAAGGTAAGGGCTCTACTGTAGTATGCGGTTGTTTCATCCCCGCAGCGCGATGAAAACCGCCTGACTGCCCCGGTCGGCGCGGAGAGGCTAGTTTTATCTCCACAACACGGTGAAAATACAGCCTTTATATCCGGTTTCCCCCTTGGCGGAATCCATATCTAAGGCATTTATTGGTTATTCCTTTGAAATTTCAAGGAAAAAGTGCCAATCATTTTCTATGATACAGCCAAGATAAAAAGAGCATCCCAGCCGCCGGAGGCGTGCCCCGCGCTATTTCATGCCGATGAAATGCCGGATGGCGGATTCGAGCCGTGGGATGCTGACGAAGGTGTCGAGGCAGGGGCCGTTGGGCCGCTCGTTGATGACGCCGAAGACGGGCAAGGGGTGCGTATCCTGAATGCCGGAGGACAGATCGCGTTCGCAGGCCACGGCTACGATGAGCTTGGGGCGGGCCTGCACGACGATACGGCGGGCGATGGTTCCCCCGGTGGCGATGGCGACCTGCACGCCGTAGGTGTCCCGCAGGCTGAGCACGTCTTTGAGCGGGCAGGCCCCGCAGCGGACGCAGTTGTCGATGTGGTAGGTAAGGCGGTGGGTGCAGCGGCTCGACTGGATGCAGTGGGGCAGGAGCACGAGAAGCTGGCGCGGCTCGCACTGGATGCCGCTGCTGAGGACCAGCTCGTTGTTGACCTTGATGAAGGAGCGGCGCACGGCGGCTACGGGGATGCGCATCATCCGGCCCATGAGCTCCATGATCGGCAGGAGCAGGCGTATGGTGATTCCGCGCAGGCGTGACGTGCCGAGTATGGGCTTTCCGGTATAGGCGTGGAGCACCAGCCCCACGGAAAGCCAAAGGATTCCGAGGATGGCCCCGCCGAAGGCGATGCCCGCGATGAACGGGAGCCACGGGTGGATGGCCGCGAACCCGATGGTCGGGACAAGCCAGATGAGCAGAAGCAGCACGCAGAGCAGGATGGCCGTGCCGATCACCAGGCCGATGAACAGCCGTTTGCCGGTGCCTTCGTATTCATCCTTGGACAGGGAAAATGCCGATTTGGAGATGTTCACCTTGGGTTCGCCCGAATGAGGTGAAAGGATTGAGGAACATCAAGGAAGACGCTTTTCCGCACAACGGGACTCCCGCCGCGCTGCCGCCCCGCCAGTCAAAAGTCTTGGGAAGGGTGGGGGTATGGGGGAGGGAGAACCCTTCTCCAGAAGGGTTTCCCTCCCCCATATGAATCATGCCTCTCCCGGAGAAACGGCGCGGCCGCAGCCGTCCCTGCCCGCCGAGCGGCAGTAGCCGTTCCAGAAGGCTTCCGCGGACATGGGCTTGCTTCCGGCGGGCTTGAGCATGGAAACCTCATACGGGGCGTCACGGCAGGCGATGAGCAGCTTGCCGTCCCGCAAGGCTATGAGGGTTCCCGGATCGGGTTGCCCGCCGGTGAACGCCTCACCCACCCGGCCCGGCTGAAGCAGCGCGGGCAGGGGATCGCGCCCCGGCAGCAAAAATACCGTCTGCGCGCCGGGCCACGGGGTCACGCCCCGGATGCGGGCATGGATGACGGCGGCTTTTTCATCCCAGTCAATGTGCCCGTCGGCCTTGGTCAGCTTGGCGGCGTAGGTCGCGAGCGCCTCTTCCTGCGGGATGGGCGTGGAGGGATCGCCGTCGGCGTACTGCCGGAGCACTTCCACCATGAGACGCCCGCCGAGATCGGCCAGCTCGTCGTGCATGGTGGCGGCGGTGTCGTCGATGCCGATGCCGAGCGCGCGCTGGAGCAGCATGGGGCCCGTATCAAGCCCGCGCTCCATGCGCATGATGGTGATGCCCGTGAGATGGTTGCCGTCCATGATCGCCCGCTGGATGGGGGCCGCGCCCCGGTACTGGGGCAGGAGCGAGCCGTGGACGTTGAAAGGCCCGATGGTCGGGATGTCCAGCACGGACTGGGGCAGGATGAGGCCGTAGGCGGCGACGACCAGCGCGTCGGGGCGGAGCCCGGCGAGCGCGGCGCGGTCGGCTTCGTCCTTGAAGTTGAGCGGCTGGAAGACCGGGATGCCGAGTTCCTGCGCCAGCACCTTGACGGCGGGCGGCTGGAGCTTGTGCCCGCGCCCGGCGGGGCGGTCGGGCTGGCAATAGGCGGCGACGACCTCGCAGCCGGGCCATGCCGCCACATGGCGGAGCACCGTGGCGGCGAAATCCGGCGTCCCCATGAATACGACGCGCATTTTCTGTTCCGGGGCGGCCATCTATTTCACCTGACTCTGACGGGTGCCTTTCTTGAGCTTGCTTTCAAACATCATCCGCTTGAGGCGGCTGATCCGGTCGATAAACAGCTTGCCGTCCAGATGATCGATTTCATGCTGGACGCAGACGGCAAGGAGATCGTCCGCGTCGAAGCTGATGGGGTTGCCGTCCAGATCGGTGGCTTCAACGTGGACACGGGCGGTACGGCGGACTTTGGAGCGGTAGTCGGGCACGGAGAGGCAGCCTTCCTCGCTTTCCACGTATCCGGCGTCCGGGAGGGGCGTCCATACGGGATTGACCAGCACCATTTTCCCTTCGCGCTTTTCGGGGCCGGTGACGTCGATGACGACGAGGCGGACGAGCCGGCCCACCTGCGGCGCGGCAATGCCGATGCCGTCCGATTTGTACATCGCTTCGGTCATATCTTCGGCGAGCTTACGGATCTCGTCGGTGACTTCAGTAATGGGGAGGCTGGGCTTGCCAAGAAGCGGATTGGGATAAGTGATTATTTTCAAAGCCATGTATGATCTCGTATATGGGTTGGCATTCGTTGTTAAAACGGGTTAAGAAGCGGCTGGGCCTTTATGTTGAGGCCCTATCAATACCCTGTCCGAACAATAATGTACAGATTGTACGCAAGCCTCGCCGGGCCGCCGGGACGGAGAACCTCCGCGCGGCGGACGGGCGGCCGATGGTGACCACCTTGCCGAACGACGTTTTTTTGCCTTTCGCTCCCGACAAGCCGTGGCTCGCGCCGCTGGCCGGATGGTCGGACTTGCCTTTCCGCCTGTTGTGCCGTCGGTTCGGCGCGGCGGTCTGCTGCACTGAGATGATCAGCGCCAAGGGGCTTATCTACAAGAGCCCCGGTACGGCGGAATTGTTCGCCACCTGCCCGGAGGACGGGCCCGTCGTCGTCCAGCTCTTCGGCAGCGAAGCGCCTTTCATGGAGGAGGCGGCCGGGCAGCTCAGGGACAAGGGGTTCGTCTGGTTCGACTGCAACATGGGCTGTTCCGTCCCCAAGGTGGCGCGCACGGGGGCGGGCGCGGCGATGTGCAAGGACATCGACAATGCGCTGTCCGTTGCCGAAGCCCTGATCCGGGCCGCCGGGCGCGGGCGCGTGGGCTTCAAGCTGCGTCTCGGCTGGGATGAGCCGGGGCGTTCCCCCGCCGCCGAAACGTGGCGTGTGCTGGCCCCGGCGCTGGAGGCGCTGGGCGCGGGCTGGCTGACGCTGCACCCCCGCACGGCGAAGCAGGGGTTCACCGGGACGGCGCGCTGGGAATGCCTCAGCGAACTGAAATCGCTTGTTTCCTTGCCCGTCATCGCCAGCGGCGACCTGTTCACGGCGGAGGACGGGGTACGCTGCCTCGCTGAAACGGGCGTGGACACCGTCATGTACGCGCGCGGGGCCCTGCGGGATCCGGCGATTTTCAAGGCACATCTCGATCTGCTCGCCGGGCGCGAACCGGAGGTTGCCGATGTGGCGACGCTGCTCGCCCGCATCCGGGAACATGCGCGGCTCGCCAAGGAACTCAGCACGGAAAAGGTGGCGCTGCTCAAGATGCGCACCATCGTGCCGCGTTACGTCCGGCACATCGAAGGCTCGAAACAGCTCAGGGCGGATATCATCGCCTGCCGGAGCTGGGAGGATTTTGAAAACGCGCTGCGCTCATTTGAAGCCGGAAAAGATTCTTCCGGGTGATCTTGCAGAGCTTTGCCGATCTGTTATGTGTACAGATAAGCAGTCCCGCCCCATTGTCACCCTACCGCCATGCCGGGGAATCCATGAAGCCGTCTCCTTGCCGTCTGGGTCTTACCGTATCATACGTTTCCGGACGTATCAGTTGCGGGTTTTCTTGCCGTTTGGGGTTTACCCTGATCGAAATCATATCCGTGCTGGTCATCCTTGGCATCCTCGCGGCTGTTGCCGTCCCCAAATATTTTTCCGTGCAGGATGACGCCGAGAAAAAAGCCGCCCTTTCCGCCGTGGCCGAAGCGCAGTCCCGCATCCAGCTTTCTTTCGGGCAGCAGATTTTGCAGGGCAAACCATGTGATGAGGCTGTGGAGGAAGTCAACGAAATCCGTAAGCTGAGTGACCATAATGACAACAGGTTCGGTGCGTTTTTCCTCGGCGTTGACGGTGAGGCCGGCGGCGGGCCCCTTACGGCCGCCGGGGTGGCCGTGTATGCCAAGCGTAACGTCAACGATGCGGCGATGGATACCGGGGGGAAGCTGTATTTGCCGTCATGCGCTGATGAAGAATCAGCGGCCGCAGCGTTTTTGAATACGACGCTCCGCGAAGTGGCAGAGTATCTGCTCATGTATGGGAACAATAACCATACGGGAGGCGGCAAGGAGCCTGAGCATGGCAGAGATAGCCGAGAGTTTCAAGACAACTACCTGAATAGGGCGTTTGATCTTGGAAATGGCATTATGGCGGGCCTCGGAAAGGGCGGAGGGGATCAGTTCGGCGATGACAATCGTGCGATGATGAAGGTTTGTTTTACCAATACGTTGACAAACGAAAAAATGGATATCCAGTTTACAAAATACGCCGGGTCTGATGAGGTGGCTATCAATACGGTGTATTTTACGGACTCATCCCACAAAAATATAAGAATTGTCGATGCAAAAAACGCCAATAGGAATCAGGATGTCCTTGATGCCGCAAAAAAAGTGGCCCAAGGGATGGGCCTTAATATCAATGGATTGGGATCTGCCTTTGATGGAAGCCATGCGTTAGGTGAAATAACAATACATCATTCAGATTTCACTTTTTAGGTTGTGTCGTTTTTGCATCTAATTATTTGAAAATATTTAAAATAATAGGCTCTGTTATGGTTTGTGGCTGTTTCATCTCCACAGTGCGGTGAAAATACAGCCTTTTTCTCCGGTTTTCCCCTTGGCGGGAGCTACGGATAAGGCATCTTGTCGGTTATCCCTTTGGAGTTTTAAAGAAAAAAGCATCAACCGTTTTCTATAACACAGCCAAATAATATTTGTGATTTAAAAAGGCTCTGTCATAGTATGCGGTTGGTTCATCCCACAGTGTGGTGAAAATACAGCTTTTTTCTCCGTTTTTCCCCTTGGCGGGAGCTACGGATAAGGCATTTTGTCGGTTATCCCTTTGGAGCTTCAAAGAAAAAAGCATCAACCATTTTCTATAACACAACCAAATAATATTTGTGATTTAAAAAGGCTCTGTCATAGTATGCGGTTGTTTCATCCCACAGTGTGGTGAAAATACAGGCTTTTTCTCCGGTTTTCCCCTTGGCGGGAGCTGCGGATAAGGCATCTTGTCGGTTATCCCTTTGGAGCTTCAAAGAAAAAAGCATCAACCGTTTTCTATAATACAGCCAAATAATATTTGTGATTTAAAAAGGCTCTGTCATAGTATGCGGTTGTTTCATCCCTCAGTGTGGTGAAAATACAGCCTTTTTCTCCAGTTTTCCCCTTGGCGAAACCTATGGCTAAGGCATTTTTCTGGTTATCCCTTTGAAACTTCAAGGAAAAAAGCATCAACCATTTTCTAGGATACAGCCTTTAAAAATAGTTAAATAGCTTCAATAGATTGTATTTGATTGACGGCACGGCCTAATATTATTGCGAAGCTGTTTTTTTCACCCCAATGCTTCCCCCAGCCATAAGCCGTTGCGCCACGGCAAGCACGGGGAGGCCCACAATCGTCGACCACTGGCCTTTGATTTCCGATACAAGAAAGGAGCCGAGGCCCTGTATGGCGTAGGAACCGGCCTTGTCGTCGCATTCTCCGGTGGCTGCGTAGGCGCGGAGCACGTCTTCGGGCCATTCCGCAAACGTCACGTCGGCGGCGTCGTAAAACAGTTCCACCCGGTTTTCCCCGTGAGCCGACGGCCCGATGATGCAGCACCCCGTATATACGGTATGCGTCCGGCCTGAGAGGTGCAGCAGCATGGCGAGGGCTTCGTCACGGTTGGCGGGCTTGCCAAGGATGATCGGGCCGTGCTCCTCATGCAGCACGACGATGGTGTCGGAGCCGAGGATCACCGCATCGGGCGTTTCGGGCGCGGCGGCGCGGGCTACGGCTTCGGCCTTGGCTTGCGCGGCCCGCATGACATAGGCGGCGGGATCGTCTTCCAGCGTGGGGGCGGGTTCGGAGCCGTCCACAACCTTGATGGCAAAGTCGATGCCGAGGCTGCCGAGCAGCTCGCGCCTGCGGGGAGAGGATGAGGCGAGGATAATGGGGCGAAGAGCGCGGAATGCGCCGGAAGGCATGGTTTTCTGCACGGTTTTAGTCCTTTTCGTCTTTATGCTACTGGAAAAAGTTTGCGGAAGGCGCTAGCCTGACTTCACAGGGAAATCTGAAAGGAGTCATCATGTCGTCCACCCGCAAACTCAGTTCGCGTCTTACGCAGTTGTTGGAATTATTCAACCGCAATGACGACTGGCTCATCGTGATCAATGCCGATCCCGACGCGATGGCGTCGGCTATGGCCCTCAAGCGGATCATGTCCCATCGTACCGGGAAAGTCACCATCGCCCGGATCAATGAAATTTCGCGGCCGGACAATCTGGCGATGATCCGGTATCTGCGCATCCCCATGCTTCCGCTGACCGACAAGCTGAAAGACCTTTATTCGCATTTTGCGATGGTCGATTCGCAGCCGCATCACAACCCCGCCTTTGCGGGCATCCCGTTTTCCATCGTCATCGATCATCACCCGGCTGTTCCTGAGCATCCCGTGGACGCCGCCTATGTGGACATCCGGCCCCAGTACGGCGCAGTGAGCACGCTGCTCACCGAGTACCTGCGGGCTTACCACATCCGGCCCGGCATCCGGCTGGCCACCGCCCTGCAATACGGCATCCGTACGGATACCGCCACGTTCACCCGCACGGGCACGGAAATCGACCTGCGGGCCTATCAGTATCTTGCCGCTCATGGGGACACCGCCTTGCTTACGCGCATCACCCGCAGCGAATACCTCCCTGAGTGGCTCAAATACTTTGCGCGCGCCTTTTCGTCCATGCATCAGTGCGGCTCTGGGGCCTACTGCTATCTGGATACGGTGGAGAACCCCGATATACTTGTGGTAGTTGCGGATTTCTTTACGCATGTTCACAGCATCAAGTGGGTTGGCGTTTGCGGCGTGTACAAGGATACGGTCGTCGTCATCTTCCGGGGCGACGGGCATGTCGATCTTGGTGAATTCGCCGCTTCACGCCTTGGTGCGCTCGGTAATGCGGGTGGGCACCGCGCCCTCGCGCGTGCCGAATTTCCCCTTGAGGCGACCGAGGGCCGCAGCGTCGATGTGTTCGTTTTCCGCAAGCTCACCGAAAAGCCGCAAAAGAAGAAAGTCGAAGAAGCTGGGAACGTAGAGGGGGGAGAGGAAGGATGAGGGAATGAACCGGGGGAGGGGAGAGGGAACCCTTTAAAAAGGGTTCCCTCTCCCCTCCCCCGGACCCCCTCCTCTCTCCCTCCTAAACTTTTCGGCCTTGCGGCGTTCCCGTTTTGTCAAGGGACACGGCGCGGCATTTTTTCTTGAAAGCGGAAGGGCGGCTGAACATCTTGTTCCGTTGCCATCTTTATGGAAAGGCTCAGCCATAGTATATGGTCGTTTCATCTCCGCAGTAGGTCAAAATATGTCCTTTTTCTCCCGTTTTTCCATCGGCTGAATCCACGGCTAACGTGTTTTGCTGGTTATTCCTTTGGAACTTCAAGAAAAAGAGCATCAACACATTTTCTATGACACAGCCTTATTGCCTATCTTTTTGGAATTTCAAGGAAGAAAGCATCAACCGTTTCTATGGCACGCCTTTAACGTAACGGGTCTGCTGAACAAGATTATTCGGCAGGCTTTCATGTAAAACGGTTGGATAAGACCCGTTAGGCTCTGCCACAGGATGTGGTTGTTCCACCGCCGCTAACAGCGTTGGCAGGGAAAGCCGAGAGTAGGGACTGGGTAAGGATGAAAGTCTTTGAAGAGAAAGGGGTGGGGTTTGGGGAGGGGAAGGGGAAACTTTCTCCAGAAAGTTTCCCCTTCCCCTCCCCAATTTTCTCCCCGCCTTATCCTACAATCAAGAAGTTTTTTCCATGACACAGTGTTATCGCTGATCCCTTTGAAATTTCAAGGAAGAAAGCATCAACCGTTCCTATGGTACGCCTTTAACGTAACAGGTCTGTTGAACAAGATTATTCGGCAGGCTTTCATGTAAAACGGTTGGATAAGACCCGTTAGGCTCTGCCACAGGATGTGGTTGTTCCACCGCCGCTAACAGCGTTGACAGGGAAAGCCGAGAGTAGGGACTGGGTAAGGATGAAAGTCTTTGAAGGGAAAGGGGTGGAGTTTGGGGAGGGGAAGGGGAAACTTTCTCCAGAAAGTTTCCCCTTCCCCTCCCCAATTTTCTCCCCGCCTTATCCTACAATCAAGAAGTTTTTTCTATGACACAGCGTTATCGCTGATCCCTTTGGAATTTCAAGGAAGAAAGCATCAACCGTTTCTATAGCACGCCTTTAAAGTAAAGGGTCTGCTGAACAAGATTACTCGGCAGGCTTTCATGTAAAGCGGTTGGATAAGACCCGTTAGGCTCTGCCACAGGATGTGGTTGTTCCACCACCGCTAACAGCACCGATAGGGAAAGCCGAGGGCAGGGACTGGGTAAGGATGAAAGTCTTTGAAGGGAAAGGGGTGGGGTTTGATGAGGGGAAGGGGAAACCTTCTCCAGAAAGTTTCCCCTTCCCCTCCCTAATTTTCTCCCCGCCTTATCCTACAATCAAGAAGTTTTTTCTATGACACAGTGTTATGCTTATCCCTTTGGAATTTCAAGGAAGAAAGCATCAACCGCTTCCTATGGCACGCCTTTAAAGTAAAGGGGCTGCTGAACAAGATTGTTCGACAGGCTTTCATGTAAAGCGGTTGGATAAGACCCGTTAGGCTCTGCCACAGGATGTGGTTGTTCCACCGCCGTTAACAGCGTTGACAGGGAAAGCCGAGGGCAGGGACTGGGTAAGGATGAAAGTCTTTGAAGGGGAAGGGGTGGGGTTTGGGGAGGGGAAGGGGAAACTTTCTCCAGAAAGTTTCCCCTTCCCCTCCCCAATCTTCTCCCCCGCCTTATCCTACGATCAAGAAATTCTTCACGCCCGTAAAAACGACTTGTGCGGCGATGGCGGCGAGCAGCAGGCCGGTGAGCTTGGAAAGCACCGCAAGGCCGGTCTTGCCGAGGATGCGCTGCACATGGTTCGCCATGAGCAGCATGAGCGTGATGAGCGCCGAAGCCACAAAGAGGGCGGCGGAACCGATGATGCGTTCCGTCATGCTGTGGGCGGACGCGCCGAGAACCATCAGCGTACCGATGCTGGCGGGCCCCATGCAGATGGGGATGGCGAGCGGAACCACGCTGATGTCCTCGTCAGGGCTGTCGGGGGTGTGCGACTCGCGCTGTTCGCCCATGAGGGCCACGGACGTCAGGAACAGGAGCGCACCGGCGCCGATGCGGAAGGCGTCCAACGTGAAGCCGAATACGCTGAACAGCGATTCGCCGAAAAAGTACAGCACCGTCCCCACAATGAAGACCGCTACCCCCGTCCGCAGGGCCGTGCGGCGCTTGCGGCGTCCGCCGTAGGTCTGCGTTCCGCTCAGAAAGGCGCTCAGGGCCGCGGGGGGCGTCAGCAGGGCGAAAAGCTTGATGACCGAACTGAAAAAATCTCCGATACTGTAATCCATACGTCTTCTCACTACCCCGCAAAGCGGTTATTGAATGCGCGGGGGATTGCTCGCACCGGGCGCATTTCTTGATTGGTTGTTCAATGAGCCGGGCCACCATACAAGGAACGTGGGATAGTTCAAGAGCTTTTTTTAGGGTTCAAGGGCAACACGCTGGGTTTTCAGCTTTTTTTGTTCAGAGAAAATCAGCGGCTTTTCCGGCCGTCCTTTCCGGGCGGCGGAGGCTTGCAACACAAGGGCCCGGAGGCCCGGATTCAGGAGATGTCCATGCCTCAGCGATACATTGATACCACGCTGTTCGACCTGTTTAAAGTGGGGCCTGGGCCGTCCAGTTCCCACACCATCGGCCCCATGAAGGCCGGACATCACTTTGCGGAAGCCTGCACCGGGCTGCCGCGTGATCTGCTGGTGCGCGCCGTGCGCTTCCGGGTGCGCTTGTACGGTTCCCTCAGCGCCACGGGCACGGGCCACGGGACGGACGCCGCCGTCGTCGCGGGCCTGCTTGGTACGGCCCCGGAAAGCTGCCCCGCCGGTCTGTTGCAGGAGCTTATGGATGATCCCCATACGCGCCGGAAACGTCCGCTCGGTGACGGGCAGGCGTCGGTTTGCGTCGATGACGTGAGCCATGACTCGATCATCCATGATTTCCCCTACAGCAACACGCTGGTAATCGAGCTTGTGGATGCCGAAGACAACGTGCTGCATTCGCAGGAGTATTACTCCGTGGGCGGCGGGTTCATCCAGTGGAAGGGCTGGGAACCGCCCGTTCTAGGGGAACCTGTCCACCGCTATTCGACCATGACCGAATTGCGCGCCATTGTGAAGGAAAAAGGCCTCAACATTTACGAGATCATCCTTGACAACGAGATGGCGATCACCGGGGCGTCACGTCCGAGCATCATCCATTCCTTAAACCAAATCATCGATCATATGGAAAGCAGCGTCCGGCGCGGGCTGGACAGCGAAGGCCAGCTTCCGGGGCCGCTCAAGGTGCAGCGCAAGGCCCGCATGCTGTGGCAGCAGGCTTCCCGGATGCACTCCTCGCCGGATCAGTTCCTGACCCGGATCAATGCCTATGCCTTTGCCACGGCTGAGGAAAACGCTTCCGGCGGCGTCATCGTCACAGCGCCGACCTGCGGTTCCGCCGGGGTCATGCCCGCGCTGGTGTATGCCCTGCGGCATGAAATGTTCATCGGCGATCGCGCCATCCGTGAAGCGTTCCTCGCGTCGGCTGCGGTCGGCTTCATCGCCAAGCACAACGCGAGCATCGCCGGGGCCGAAGTGGGCTGTCAGGGCGAAATCGGCGTGGCGTCCGCAATGGCGGCGGCGTTCGTGGCGGATGCGCGCGGCTACCGATCCCGTGTGACCGAAAACGCGGCTGAGGTCGCGCTGGAACACCATCTCGGCATCACGTGCGACCCTGTGCAGGGATATGTGCAGATCCCCTGTATCGAGCGGAACGCTATGGGCGCGATCAAGGCGTACAATGCGGCTGTGATCACCTCAGGCACGGACCCTTATTCACAGCGGGTTTCGCTTGATGCCGCAATCGCGGCAATGGCCGAGACGGGGCGCGAAATGAGCTGTAAATTCAAGGAAACCTCACTCGGCGGATTGGCCGTAAGTATGGTAGCCTGTTGACAGGGGCCCGGAAGCGGGTTACTGATTGCCTCTTTCACAATGCACTATGCCGGGTTTTTTCCCCTCTGGACAAATATGCTTTCGGGCTTAGAGTTATGAGATTGGAAGAAGCCCGTCTTTTTTGGAGGCTGCACTATGGCACGCATCACCGTTGAAGACTGTCAGGAACGCGTCGAAAACCGGTTTCTCCTCGTACAGATGGCGATCAAACGCGTGCGGCAGTACCGTGAAGGCTACGAGCCTCTGGTCGAGTCGCGCAACAAGGAAGCCGTGACCGCGCTGCGTGAAATCGCCGCCGGAAAGGTCTTCCCTGAGGATATGTCCCAGTATCGTATGCCCGTAGGCGAAACGCAACTTGACATGGACGACTAAGCCCCTTTTGTCTGGAAAGATTTGAACCGCTATGGCCCAACGCGATTACTATGAAGTTCTCGGTGTAGCCCGCGATGCGTCGGAAGACGAAATCAAGCGGGCTTACCGCAAGATGGCACTGCAAAACCACCCTGACCACAATCCCGACAACCCCGAAGCCGAACAGCGTTTCAAAGAGGCCGCCGAAGCCTACGAAGTGCTGCGCGATCCGGAACGCCGGGCGAGGTACGATCAGTTCGGTCACGCCGGTGTCGGCAACAACGGCGACTTCGGAGGCTTTGGGTCCGCCGAAGATATTTTCGCCCATTTCGGCGATATCTTTGGGGATATGTTCGGGTTCAGCATGGGCGGCACGCGCCGCGGCGGGCCTCGCCCCACGGCGGGCGCGGATCTGCGCTATAATCTGAACATCACCTTCGCGCAGGCGGCGAGGGGTGCGGAAATCACCCTGAACATCCCCCGGATGACCACCTGTGGGGAATGCCACGGCACGGGCGCCGCGCCGGGGACATCCCGCGAAACCTGCCGCCAGTGCGGCGGCTCCGGCCAGGTTCGGAATTCGCAGGGCTTTTTCCAGTTCGTGGTTCCCTGTCCGGCCTGCCACGGTGAGGGATACACCATCTCCAAGCCTTGCCCCAAATGCCGGGGCAAGGGGCAGGTGCAGGAAACCCGCGAGCTTTCGGTTCGCGTCCCCGCCGGTGTGGACACCGGAACCCGTCTCCGCCTCCGCAATGAAGGCGAAGCCGGAACCAACGGCGGCCCCAACGGTGACCTGTACGTGTTCATTACGGTGGACGAGGACAAGACGTTCCGCCGTCAGGGGCAGGATCTTGTCCTGACGCGGGAGATCTCCTTTGTGAAGGCCGCCCTTGGGCATACCATGACGGTTCCCGGCCTTGACGGTGAGCTGGAGCTCAAGATTGCCAAAGGCACACAGAGCGGGACGGTGCTCCGCCTGCCCGGCAAGGGGCTGCCCTATCTCAACCAGAAGCGCAACGGCGACTTGTTGGTTGAGATCCTCGTGAAGACGCCGACCAATCTTTCCGCGCGTCAGGAAGAGCTGCTCCGCGAGTTTGAATCAAGCGCTGAGGAGTCCATCGGCGACAAGATCATCAAGGGCGTCGAGAACCTTCTTGGCGGCAAGGGCAAGAAAAAGAAGAAGTAAATATTGAGGGGGGAGAGGGAACCTTTCTGGAGAAAGGTTCCCTCTCCCCCCTCAAACTCCCCTCTCACCCTCCCAAGACTTTCGTCCTTATCGAATCCCTGTTCGGAAGTTCGGGAGATCTTCCATGAGGGAAGGGGAAACGCAGGAACTCTGCGAAAAAAGAGGCAGCCGCCCGGAACTCTTGGTTTCGGGCGGCTTTGTCGTTTCCGGGAGAGGCTTGGGAAAGATGCTTTTGGAGAGTTGTGAATGGATTTTCGCCAATTGTTCAACACTGTTCAGCAGTAAAGAGGTGTGCCCCGTACGCGCTTTTTCGTGTGACTCTATCATCGTATGTGGTTGTTTTACAGTATATTGAAAATATAGACTTTTTACACGATTTTCCGCTGATGGACTCCATAATTGGGGCATTTTGTTGGTTATTCCTTTGGAACTTCAAGGAATAAAGCATCAACCGTTTCCTATGACACAGCCTTTCGTATCTTATGGAGAATATACTTTTTTAACTCATTCACTTCCACTTGGACACCACACAAGCTCTCTCTCTCTCTCTCTCTCTCTCTCTCTCTCTTGCGCGCATTTCTTAGGCTCTGTCATAGCATGTGGTTGTGTTTCATATCCACCGCATGGTGAATATACAGATTTTTTATCCACTTTTTCTCTTGTCGGAATCCATAGCCAACGTATTTTTTTGTTATTCTTTTGGAATTTCAAGAAAAAAAGCATCAATCCTTTCTATGCTACAGCCATTTCTTACAACCTACCAGCAGGCGCACGGATTATGAACTCTTTTGCGAGCACATAATACGGATACCATATATCTTCTCTCTTCATTTTTAGGCTGCGTCGTTATTTTTATACATAACTATTTGAAATTGTTTATAATAATCTTTTTTGTAGCTTGAAAAATAGTTAAATAATTTCAATATATTATATCTAGTTAACGACACAACCTAGAGCAAATTAACTTCAAAATTGGCTCTGTCATAGTGTGTGGTTGTTTCATCTCCACAGCACGGTGAAAAGACAGCCTTTTTCTCCAGTTTTCCCCTTGGCTGAATCCATAGCTGAGGCATTTTTCTGGTTATTCCTTTGGAATTTCAAGGAAAAAAGCATCAACCATTTTCTGGGACACAGCCTCAAAACTTTATAATGTTACCATGTAAGGAACGCTCACTTCGACATTGAACAGCACAAGTACATAGTGTTTATGCTCCCAGTGACCGCATGCTTCCCAGACGGAAGAGCATTTTCACATTGAAAATGTTCTAGGCCCATAAAGGAACCGTCCTCGACGCTTGCAGAAGGGTCGCGGTCAGGGATTCGATAAAGACGAAAGTTTTAGGGGGATGGGGGTGGGGT
>NZ_DBMAFI010000041.1:0-31361 GCF_057864385.1 Bilophila sp.
ATTCCAACTGGAAAGGAAGAGTTCTTTGGAAATTATTTGGAGGTCTCGCAACAATTCTTCAAAACTGGATTTCATGTAATGAACAAAAAATGAGAGAGGCCACATCACCAGACGTGGAACGAGCTTTTATCTATTGATTTTCATTGAAAAAATCATCAACCGTAAAATTGAACACAGCCAAAGCAAAAGCCTTCTGCCTGTTGAAAGTTCAACGGCGGCATGCTCGGGCAACGCGAGGAGCATCACGAGTGGAAGCGGGAAGCCGCGGTGGGGAGCCATGCAAGAGAGGCGGGCTCTCATCTTCTTTTCCTTGCGGGCCACGACTCATACGCGGGCGACGGCAAGGAATACGGCGTGCATGATGCTGAGGAGCACAACAAAAACGGATTCAGCGGCTCCGTACGTTTTCCCGTACAAGGTCATGGCCAGCCCGTCATGACGGCAAACGGAAAGGCAATCCCGGCACAGCGTACAGCCTGGGCCCGGCCTTCCCGACTCCAGCCGATCCGGGGTCAGCGCACCGTACCGGCAGACACGGGTGCAGGCGAGGCAGCGCGTACAGGCATCCGTCCGCCGGATGCGCCACGGCGCAATCTTGCCGAGCCACCTCGCCACCAGTCCGAGAGGGCATACGGCAAGGCAGTAGCAGGCGGAACCGTACCGACGGCTCAACAGTGCGGCAACGGGCAGGAGCAACAAGCCGAACGCCAGGCCAAGCGCAACGGCGGCCTCGGTTGGCGCGCCGGACAGCCGGAGGAGGATGGGGACGGTCAGGGTGAGCCCAAGACAAACCAGCCGGAGCCGGGGCATCCAGCGCGGAGGCGGAAGGGCCTTGCGCCCGGAGGCCGCTACGGTATCCCAGACCCCGAAATAGCACAGGTGGCTGCACCACGCAGCCCCGGCCAGCAGTACGGAGACGCCGAACAGGATGGGCATGAACAGCCCGCCGCCACGGTAGAGCGGGGCCGCGAGGATCATGCCCGGCACGGGAAGGTGGAGCTTCCCGGTCATGAGGAACAGGCCGTATCCGGCAAGGCCGAGGGCGAGCTGTGCAAAAAAGGCCGCCGAGAACAGCCGCCAGATGAATAGGCGCGTGCGCGGCGCGGCTCCTCTGTCCCCAAGCCGCGACGCCACCCACGAAGCCCAAAAACCGGCAAGCAGGATATGGAGCGGTGCCCATCCGGGCAGAAAACGCTCCGTCAGGAAGACCTGCGGCGCGACGAAAAGCAGCGGCGTCAGGACAGCGATGGTTCCGAAAAAGGCCCCTGTCCGTATGAGCGCCCTTTTCTTGCCGCGCTCATACCATGCATCCCCAGTCTTTCCCTCCAGCAGCAAGGCCGCCGTAGCGGTGAACAACGACACGCCGAGCAGGATACACGCCAGCCGCATCCACGGCTGTTCCATGAACATCCGAAGCTGTACGGACTGCGCCGCCGTCCATATCCAACGCGCGGCCAACAGCGGCAGCAGGACAAGCACGGCCTGCCGTATCCATGCCTCCCGCCTCCAAACGAGCAGTGCGAACAGCATGCAGCCAACGGAAAAAGGGTATTGCCCGGCACGCCAGAAGTGCGCGCCGCCCAATGCAAAAGCCAGCGAGGACGGGACAAGGCACAGGATCAAACGCATGGTGGTCACGGACGGCTCCTTTCAAACGGGATGCCCCATCTTACCCGATATCGTATGATTTGCCGTGATCGGCGTCACGTATCCCGCCTTTCCCCCCAAACCGGGGGCCCTCAGGATACCCTCCCCTTGCCCGGCATGCCTTCCACACTGTCCTGTTTCCCACTCCCACCGCCCTAACAACCACCATGCGGAACAGGCTGCCCCTTCCAGCGGCTTTCGGGACAGGGAAATGAGCAGCCGGGGCCCCAGAGCGTCACCCGGTTGCGCCCCGCTTCTTTAGACATAATAAAGGGCGGAATCCGCATGGCGGAACAGCTCGGAAATGGCCTTTCCGCTCTCCTCAGACGTGCCTATAATGCCGACAACGTAAACCGATAGCCCCCGACGCTGATGCTGAAACGCACATCCCGATCGGCATGGACAAGCAGCCGTTCCGTGCAGGCTTCCCGGATCGCCTCAAGCCGGCGGAACAAGGCATCCTCATCGGCATCGGGCAGGAGCAGCACGAACTCATCTCCCCCAAGCCGTGCGAACGTCGCTGGGTCGGGGAGCTTCTCCCCCGCGAGCTTTGCGAACTCCCGCAGAACCATATCCCCGGCGGCGTGGCCGAACGTACCGTTGATGTCCTTGAAGCAGTCGACATCAATGAACGCCAGCCCAAACCCTTTCCCCGCCTTTTCCTGCACCCGGTGCAGCCCGCCGGACAGCACCTTGCGGAAGTGGCGGCGGTTCCAAAGGGCCATAAACGGATCACTATAGGAAAGCTCACGCAGCATACGCGCGTCCTTTTGCAGGCTGCCGAGCATGACGTTGAGGCCCACAGTTCCGCGATTTCGTCATGCCCCTTGACGGCAATGGAGGATTATGGCGGATTCCGCTTCGCCTTCCGCGACCCGGTACGCGGACAGCGTGGTTTCGCGGGGCGGCGCTCACCTTCTTCATCCCGTGCCAGATCCACCCCGCGCGATGGGGAACAGCGGCAATGGAAGCCGCAAGCGCCTTCATATGGGTTACGGCGGATCGCCTGTCCACTTCGACTTCCTGAAGCTTCCATTCAAGGATATTGGAGATCCCTGACTCAGCGGGCATGATGCTCTTCCCGGCCTGCTTTTGGCAGAAGGCATTTGGCTGGCTGTTCCTTTGGGACTTCGGGGAAAAAACGTCAACCATTTTACGGCACAGCCTCTGGCTTATGGCATCGCCTCCCTTGCGGCCTCCCCTTCGGAACCCATAGAGGAAAAGCCATATCCGAAAAAATTCCCGGACATGGCTTTATCCCGTTACGGAAGGGTTCCTTGGATACAAAGGGAAAATATATCCGGCTTCACATGCCCTGCGGCCCCTTACGAAGCCCCATTCCTGATTTCTTCGCCGTGCGGCACGTTGCCTTTCTCCAGGAGCCCCTCAAATGCATCCTTCGGCATCGGCTTCGCGTAGTAGAATCCCTGCGCATAGTAACAGCCGAGCTCAATAAGCATTTCAGCCTGCTTCGCATTTTCCACGCCCTCACAGATGACCTGCATGCCCAGCTCCCCGGCCATGTGGATGACGTTGCTGATGACAATCCGTTCCCGCGTCCCGAACATCCCGCGCCGCACGAAGCTGCGATCGAGTTTGAGCACGTCGGCCATCAACTGCTGCAACTGCCCAAGGGAAGAATACCCTGATCCGAAATCGTCGATGGCGATCATGAAGCCGCGCTCCTTCAGCCGCAACACCTGCGCACAGACGATTTGGGGATTGCGCATGATCGCGCTTTCGGTAATTTCCAGCTCCAAAAGCGCGTGCGGGACATTGTGGCGATCCGCAATCGCCGCGGCAAGTTCGGGAAAGTCCGGGCTGTCGAAGTGCAGGCTTGAAAAATTGCAGGAAACGGGATTGACGTTCATCCCGCGATCCAACCACTCGCGCACGGTTCGGCAAACCAGTTCGTAAATATACAGATCCACTTCGACCACGGAACCGTTCCGTTCAAAAAACGGGATAAAGCTTCCGGGCATAAGGAGGCCCCGCGTAGGATGGTTCCACCGAACCAGCGCCTCGCAGCCGATGAGTACGCCGTCCCGCATATCCACCTTGGGCTGGAAATGGGCGTCGAACTCCCCTTTGAACAGGGCAATCTCCAGCCTTCCTTCCAGTTCGCGCTGCAGCAGCGCTGCCTGCCGCATCTTCTCGTCGTAAAGGACAATGGTCTTCATCGTCTGCTTGGCGTTCCTGCGCGCGTAGTTGGCAAAATCCAACATGCGGTGCATATCGAACTCTTCCGTCCCGCTCACCAAATAAATGCCGAATACCGTGATAATCCGGTACGCAATGTCCTGCAGGCGCCGCCACTCGTCCAGCTCCATGTCGATTTCTTCTATGCGCGCACGCAGAGATTCCCAATCGGAACAGCGCACCAGCAGGATAAAGTGATCCGCCGATGCACGGGCACAGCACTCCCCATCCTTGACGTTGCGCTGGAGGATCGCGCCGAAGGCCCGCAGGATCTGATCGCCCACAGCAAAACCGAGGTTGGCGTTGATCGTTTTGAACTGGTTGATGTCCCCATAAAGCAGGGCGTAGCTTCCATCCGGCGCACTCCGGAGCAGCCTGCCGGCCTCCACATAGAACTTGTTCATGTTGTCGAGGCCGGTCAGCCCGTCCCGGTACAGCAGGGCCTGTATGCGGTGGTTGCTCCTCGTCTTGATGACGAGGTTGTAGACCAACAGCAGCAAGATCACCCCAAAAACCGCCAGCATCCCACACCCTACCTCAATAAGGTGCTGGGCCACAAAGTCGAGCAGCGTGATCTGGCGGGGCTTGGTGGTGTTCTTCAGCACCAGTTCGTCCATCCACTCCGCCGCAGTATATTGGATACACTTGTCCAGTATGGAGAGGAGGCGCGGATCAGCGCACTTGGAAATGCCGAAGCAGATTTCACTTACGTACTTGTTCATGCTCGTAGCCGTCAGGGACTCATAACGGCGCTCCGAGAGCAGTTGGTTGGTCACATAGACGTTCGCATAAACCGCGTCCGCGTCGCCCCTGAGCAGCGCATCAAAACATTCCCGCACGTTCTGGTAAAAAATGATTTCCTTGCCGGGATGATCCGCCGCCACATGCTCCGAGAACCAATAGCCTCCTTGCAGGGCTATCCGTTCGATGGCTTGCGGCTGCTTGGGCCGCACCAGCATGATGGGCGCCCGCAGGTAGTGGCGGGTCGTATGCATCTTGTTTCGCTCGTCCCAGAGGTAATCCCCCGTTACGGAGCAGACAAGATCAATGAGCCCTTCCTTGAGCTTCCCCAGCGCCTCGGCCTGACCCATAGGCTCAAAACGGAAGCGCAATCCCGTGTATTCTGAAAAAGCGGCCAGCAGATCCGACGTGACGCCGGAGAACATCCCGGTTTCGGGATCAATATACTCCAGCGGCGCCCATGAGGGATCATATGCCGCAACAATCACATCCGCCTGTTTGAGGTACGCTTCCTCCTCCTTGGTGAACACAGGCTGCTGCGCCATGCTGACGGCAAAATACTTGTCGTACAGCCGCATCATGTAGTTGGGATCGCGCAGCACGATGGAATTCATCGCCGCATCAAGGCGGGCAAGCAAATCCGGCCTGTTTTTCGCCACAGCGATATATACCGGCTCCGGGGAGAACTGGGCCACGCTTCGGAACGTGCTGCTGCGGCCAAGATGCGTAATGGCGGCTCCGTCAAGCGTCCCGTCCTCAAGGGCGCTCAATAACGCCTGCGTCTCGGCATAGGGGATGATGACCGGCTTGACGCCGGACTTCTCGCAATACCGCAGAAAACGCTCCCCATCGCTGCTGCCCCGAATGATGCCGACCCGCATCCCTTGGAAGGAACGAAAATCTTCGTAGCCATATCGTTTGTCGTCAGCCCTGACATTGAGGGTGACGTAAAGCGTCCCCATAGGCAGGTTGGAGAAGAGCACCTCTTTTTCCCGTTCTTCCGTGCGGAACACGGCGGGAAGCATGTCTATGCGCCCTTCCAAAAGCTCATGCCATGCGTTTTCCCAACTGCCCGCATCCACCATTTCATAGTGCATGCCGCCGACCTTGGCGAGCTTCTGCAATAATTCGATATTAAAGCCAATATACTCAGCGGCCCGGCCACGGGACATGTAATCCCCGTCCTCGTAATACCCCACCCGGACGGAACCCCCGTTATCATCTGCCTGCGCGGGAAAACAAAAGAACAAACAGCACAGGATGATCGCCCTCAAAACGGATATCCCGTATCCATGCCTTCTCATTCTCCGACCCTGTTCCTTGCCGCTAGGGTTATATAAAGCGGCATGTCCGGACATGCCGTTTGGCTCCAACCTTCCGGAACGCTGCCGGACTGTATGGGTACACTATATGTTTTCTCAAAAAAATAATAGTGTTTCCTAAAAACATACTGCGTGTCGAAACACGATATGATGCCATTTTAACATATTTTTCAGGATGCGATAGCGTAAATAAAAAATGACGGTACATCATATCATTTATTTTAACGATAAAAAACATACCAATGCGGCACCCCCAAAAAATGCCCCCCCTCTTCCTCGGCTTCCGCAAGCTGCGTATCGTCAGGCAGGCCCATATGAAAACGCCTCTCCAGCATACTTTCTCACAGCACGGCAGCACAAGCCGTCCTGACGGCAGGCATAGGCCCCCAAGAGGCCCGCAGCCGTACAGCCCCATACAAAAAAATTTGGCTCTGTCATAGCGTGTGGTTGTTTCATCTCCACAGCACGGTGAAAAGCCAGCCTTTTTCTCCAGTTTTCCCCTTGGCTGAATCCATAGCTGAGGCGTTTTTCTGGTTATTCCTTTGGAATTTCAAGGAAAAAAGCATCAACCATTTTCTGGGACACAGCCAAAAATTTTTCCATGAAGAATGAGATGCCCCCTTGGGCTGTGTCGTCATTTTACATGGGACTATTGAAAATTATTGAAAACAATATGTTGTGACTTGAAAAATAGTTAACTAATTTCAACAGATTATATCTAATTGACGACACGCCCTAAAACAGCCGCCTGCCGCATACACGGGCGCAATCTCCCCGGAGGCATTCGCTTTTGCAATGAAGACAGCGTGTTAACTATATGAAATTCAAAATGAATTTTTGAAAAAAATCATCACAAAGGCAAATGCCTCTCCACCCGCCGATACTTGACCGTCGGGCTTCGGGTTCCCCTCACCGAATCTCGGCGGTTGTGACAACGTGCGAGGGATGCTACTCCCCAAAGACAGGAGGTGCGCTATGAAAAACTGGACCCCTTCCGCCTTGCTCCACGCTTCAGGAATGTATTGGGAAAGCTGCGCTATCCACGCCGCCGTGCATCTGGACGTATTCACCCCGCTGGCCAACGGGCCGCTGACTGTGGCGGAACTCGCCGACCGGACAGGGTGCGCCCCCCAAAGCCTCGGCCGCCTTATAACCGCCCTGTGCGGCATGGGCCTGCTGAGCCGCCAAGGTGAAACCTGCGAACTGCCGCCCTTTTCGCGGGATCACCTGTGCCGCGGCAACCCCGGCTATATCGGGCACATTGTGGAACACCACCGCCACCTTATGCCCGGCTGGGCCAAACTGGACGAGGCCGTCCGCGAAAACAGGCCGATCCGCCGCCGCTCTTCCGTCGAGGCCGAGGATACGGGCGAGCGGGAAAGTTTCCTCATGGGGATGTACAATATCGCCAACGCTCAGGCGGAACGCAGCGTTCCGCACATCGACCTTTCCGGCCGTTCCCACCTGCTTGATCTCGGCGGTGCGACCGGGGCCTATGCCATCCACTTCTGCCGCCGCAACCCCGGCTTGAGCGCCACGGTTTTCGATCTTCCAACCACCCGCCCCTTTGCGGAACGCGTCATCGCCGATTCAGGCTTGGCCGATCGCATCGTTTTCACGGGCGGGGACTTTACCACCGAAGACCTTCCCGGCGGGTTCGATGTAGCTTGGCTCTCCCAGATCCTGCACGGCGCGGGCTTTGACGAGTCCGCCAACATTGTACGGAAAGCCGCGCAGTCGCTCGTTCCGGGCGGCCTTCTGCTCATTCAGGAATTCATCCTCGACGACAACCGCAGCGGGCCGCAGCACCCGGCGCTGTTCGATCTCAACATGCTTGTCGGGACGCCTGACGGGCAGTCCTACACAAGGCAGGAGCTTGCTGGATTCATGCGCAACGCGGGGCTTGAGGACATCCGCCGCCTCCCGCTGGATCTTCCGCAGGGGTGCGGCATCATGGCCGGGACGGTGCCTGTGGGCGTATAAATTGAGAATGTGGGGGAGGAGGCCTTTTGAAAAAGGCCCCCTCCCCCACGCCCCCACCCGCGAAAACTTCGACTGGCGGGGAGGTTGCACAAAGGGAGTTCCGTTGCATCAAAGAAAAAAGGAAGCCGCCGCTTCCTTTTCCGTCCGATAACAATATGAATTGCCGGGATAGGGTTCCCGATCCGCTTTACTGGCGAAAAGCCGTTTTTTCTTCAACCAACTGTGCAACCATCCGGTAAAAAGCCTCCGCCGACTCCTCCAGCGGGCCGGAGTTGTCGATACGGCGTACCCCGTTGGGATATTCGGCAGGCATCGAAGCACGGGCGATGCGCTCTTCAATATCCGCGCCCTGTTCCCGGCCCCGCGCCAGCAGACGCGCCCGAAGTACGGAAGCGTCCACTTCCACGAGCACGGGGACAAGGCTGGGGAAACGGCGGATCGCTTCGGGCAGGTACCCCCGCGAACCGTTCATGAGCACCACATGCCCGTGAGCAAGCGTTGTTTCGATGCCTTTCCCGATGCCGTACCGGAGGCCGTGGCTTTGCCAGTCCATCACGAACTCCCCGGACGCCGCCATAGCCGCGAACCGTTCCGGGGAAACGGCGATATGGCGTTCGCCCCTAGCAGAGAGAGGCCGCGTGATGTATCGCCGGGCGAAGGCCACCGGGAGCCCCTGCAAGCGGGGACGCAAGGCTTGCAGCAGGCTGTCCTTGCCCGAACCCGAAGCGCCCATGACGTAAACAAGCTGGCCCTGCCGCATCAGAAAACCTCCGTGCCTTCCCGCCAGACATTCCGAACCACGGGCTGCCCCTCAACCATGCCCACGCGCACAAGATCCGCCCGCCGCCCCACTTCGAGGCTGCCGCGATCCGTGAGGCCCACGGCTTCGGCGGGATTGGCGGTCACGAGCCCCACCGCAGCCGGAAGGGACATATACCCGCCCTCGCTCAAAGCAAAAGCCGCTTCAAGAAGGCTGACGGGCACATAGTCCGAGGAAAGGCTCCCCAGATACCCGGCCTGTGCGATCTCCAGCGCGGAAATGTTCCCCGAATGCGAGCCGCCGCGCACCACGTTGGGCGCTCCCATGAGCACGAGCATACCGTTTTCGGAGGCATGGCGCGCCGCCTCCATCGTGGTGGGGAATTCGCTGATGGCGATGCCGTTATCGAGGGCTTCTTCGACGTGTTCCACAAGCGTGTCGTCGTGGCTCGCCATCGGCAGGCCCCGTTCCCTGCAGAAAGCCATGATGGACGCGGCATTGTCCTCCGCGCAGCCGTCGCGCGCGGTCTGAAGGCGCTCGACGACCTGCTCGAATTCCTCATCCGTCCACGAGGCGATGTTGCTGTAATAGGTGCGGTAGGAAGAGGTATCGCGCCACTGGCGCTGGCCCGGCGTGTGATCCATGAGCGACACGAGGCTGAGCGCGGGCGTATCGGACAGCGGGAAGAAAAGATCCTGCATCCGGGGGTCGGCCACTTCACAGCGCAGGTGCAGCAGGTGCTCAGACCGGAGTTTCCCGGTGGAGCGGCAACTGTTCAGCGCGCCCACGGCCTTGCCGAGCATGGCGATACGGCCTTTGTCGTGGTACTCGCCCACGGAAAGGGCATCGAAAACGGTCGTGATCCCGGACGCGATGATCTGGGCGTCGTGGGCGAAAAAGGCGGGCACGCCCTGAGGCCAGAGCACTTTGGGGCGCGGGATGAAATGCTTTTCAAGGTTGTCGGTGTGGAGCTCCACAAGGCCGGGCATCAAATAGTCGCCTTCCAGATCGATGCGTTCCGCGAGTGAACTCGCGCCGTTGTCGAGAGAAACGATGCGCCCGTCGCGGACGACGAGAGTGCCCTCCACGACCGCGTCGGGCGTGATCAGCTTGGCGTTGGTGAATACGGTTTCGTTCATGGCTGTATGCTCTTGATGAAAAAGGTTACGGGCGTCTGACGGGAATGGTGCGGTCGGCCACGGCTTCGCGGGCCACGTCATCGTGGAAAATGCCCACGATGGCGGCCCCGTCCCCGCGCGCCTCGCGGATCAGGTCGATGACCACCTGCCGGTTCGCGCCGTCCAGCGAGGCCGTGGGCTCGTCGAGCAGAAGGATGGGGGACGGGCGGATGAAACCGCGCGCGATGTTCACCCGCTGCTGCTCGCCGCCGGAAAACGTGGCGGGCGCGATGTGCCACAGGCGTTCGGGCAGGTTCAGCCGGGAAAGCAGCCCTTCGGCGCGGCGGCGGGCGGCGGCCTGCCCTTCGCCCGCCTCAAGCAGGGGTTCCGCGACCAGATCCAGCGTGCCCACGCGGGGGATGACCCGCAGGAACTGGCTGACGTAGCTGATGCAGCCCCGCCGTAGCCGGATGACGGTCCGGGGATCGGCGCTGGTGATGTCCACATCCTCCCCGCCGCAGCGGACCCGAATGGAGCCGCCCGTGGGGAGGTAGTTGCCGTAGAGGGCGCGCAGGAGCGTGGACTTGCCCGCGCCGGACGGCCCGTGCAGGGCGACGCACTCGCCCGCGTCCACGGAAAAGCTGATCCCGGAAAGGGCCTCGATCGCCACCCCGCCCTGCTGGTGCAGCACGAAGGTCTTGCTCAGGTTTCGGACTTCAATGATGGGAGTGTTCATGGCTTACCCTTGCAGGATGGAAGAGACGAGGAGTTGCGTGTAGGCGTGATGCGGATCGTCGAGCACCTGATCGGTGAGCCCCGTTTCCACGACCTCCCCCCGGTACATGACCATGAGCCGGTGCGAGAGCAGGCGGGCCACGGCGAGATCGTGGGTGACGAGGATGACCGCCAGATCCATGTCCAGCACAAGATGGCGCAGAAGGTCGAGCAGACGGGCCTGCACGGACACGTCGAGGCCGCCGGTGGGCTCGTCCATGAACACCAGACGCGGCGACGTGACGAGGTTCCGGGCGATTTGCAGGCGCTGCTGCATTCCCCCGGAATAGAGGGCGGGCTTGTCGTCGATGCGCCCGGCGTCGATCTCCACGCGCTCCAGCCATTGCAGGGCCCTGCCGCGCAGCGTGCCGTAATGTCGCGCGCCTTCGGCCATCAGCCGTTCGCCGATGTTCGCCCCGGCGCTGACCTGCATACGCAGGCCGTCCGAGGGGCGCTGGTGCACGAATCCGAGTTCGGAACGCAGAAGGCGGCGCTTTTCGCCTTCCGGCAATGCGTGGATATTCCGCTCACGCCCGGCGGCGTCGCGGTAGGCGATCGTCCCGGAGGTCGGTTCCATGCGCCCCGAAAGCATATTCAGGAGCGTGCTTTTGCCCGACCCGGATTCGCCCACGATGCCGAGCACTTCACCGGGCCAGAGGTCGAAGGAGACGTCACGGCAGCCGATGTGCTCCCCGTAACGGCGGGTCAGGTTCCGGGCCGACAGGATGGGGGCGGCGTTCCAGTCTTTCATTGCGCGCCTCCCTGCCCGTCCCGCAAGGCGGCGCGGCGGGCGCAACAGTCGGTATCGGAACATACGAACATGCGGTTCCCCTGATCGTCGAGGATGACTTCGTCCAGATAGGTGTCCGTGGAGCCGCAGATGGCGCAGGCTTCGTCCCACGACTGCACGGTAAAGGGGTAATCCTCGAAATCGAGGCTTTCCACATCGGTATACGGCGGAATGGCGTACAGCCGCTTTTCGCGCCCCGCCCCGAAGAGCTGCAGCGCCGGGCACTGGTGCATCTTGGGGTTGTCGAAACGCGGGATGGGCGAAGGGCTCATGATGTACCGCCCGGCCACGCGCACGGGGTAATCGAAGCCCGTGGCGATGGTCCCGTGATGCACGATGTCCTCGTACAGCTTGACGTTCATGATCCCGTATTCCTCCAGCGCGTGGAGGGTGCGGGTTTCCTGTTCGCTCGGCTCAAGCCAGCGCAGCGGCTCCGGCAGCGGCACCTGATACACCATGATCTGCGACTCGGTGAGCGGCTGTTCGGGGATGCGGTGGCGGGTCTGGATGATGGTGGCCTCGTCCGTATGGGTCGTGGTGGCGACGCCGGTAGTCTTACGGAAGAAATCCCGGATGGACACGGCGTTGGTGGTGTCGTCGGAGCCCTGATCGATGACCTTGAGCACGTCGTCCCTGCCGAGGATGCTCGCGGTAATCTGAATCCCGCCGGTCCCCCACCCGCAGGGCATGGGCATCTCGCGGCTGGCGAACGGCACCTGATAGCCGGGAATGGCCACGGCCTTGAGGAGCCCCCGGCGGATCATGCGTTTGGTCGTTTCGTCAAGATAGGCGAACGCATAGCCCTCAAGCGGCGCGTCCGCGCAAACGTCGGTCTGTGACATCTAGATATCCTTGTCGTTCTGCCGCTTGGCGCGCAAGCCGCGGATAAGGGAAAGATCGGCCTGAAAGTCCACGTAATGCGGCAGCTTGATGTGCTGGACAAAGCCCGAGGCGTCCACGTTGTCGCCGTGCAGGAGCACGAATTCGGGGTTCTGCGCCGGGCCGACGACGGGTTCGTCCAGTTCCTTGGCGCGGAGGGCGCGATCCGTGATGGACATGGACAGCGCCTTGCGCTCGTTGCTGCCGAAAACCAGCCCGTAGCCCCGCGTGAAGCACGGCGGGCGGGCCGTCCCGGTATAGCGGCTCACGGTTTCGCATTCGGTCAGCTCGATTTCGCCGATAACGACATCGAAGCCGAGCTCTTCGGAGAAAAAGGACACTTCCACCCATCCCCGGCGCAGTTCCCCGGTGAAGGGATGCACAGCGCCGAAGCCGCGCTGTGTGGAATAGGCCATGCCGAGCAGAAACCCTTCGTCGGCGCGGGCCAGCGCCTGAAGGCGCACGCCGCGATCCGCCGGGTCATCGGCGGGCAGTTCCAGAGGCTGGCGGGTGATGTCGCGGCAGGCACCGTCCTCCGACGGCGCGGGCCGTTCGAGCAGCCCTTCCGCAACCAGCGCGTCGAGCGCACGCGGCAGCGGCCCGCCGAGCGGGGAATCCGCATCGGTTTCTACTGGAAGAGGGGAAGATTCGGCGGCTCCGGCTTCAGCGCGGGAGAGGCTGCGATCCAGCAGGCGGTGCGTATAGTCGAACGTCGCACCAAGGATCTGCCCGCCGGGGAGATCCTTCCATGTGGCGGAAATGCGCCGCAGCACGCGCATGGCTGACGTGTCCACGGCAAGCGAACTGCCGAACCGGGGAAGCGTAGTCCGGTAGGCGCGGACGAGGAACACGGCTTCCACCAAATCGCCCTGCGCCTGCTTGATGGCCAGCGCAGCGAGATCCCGGTCGTACAGTGAGCCTTCGGCCATGACCCGATCCACGGCAAGCCGCAACTGCCCGATCAGCTGTTCGATCCCCAGAGCAGGGACGGAGGGGTCTCCCCGGCCTTCCCGGCGGAGGAGTTCGTGGGCGGCGGAAATGGCCTTTTCCCCGCCTTTGACCGCTACATACATGACGCACTCTCCTGAGGCAGACGTTCAAGGCGCGTGGTGCGCGGCAGACCGGCCACGCCGTCGGCGCCGCACAGCAGCATGTCCACGCCGAGCGGGAAGCCCGACGTATTCTCGCGCCACCACTCCGCAAAATCTTCGGGCAACGTGCAGGTAAAGGCAGTTTCTCCGCAGATGCCGGGGCCGGAAGCCCGGAAACGGGTTCCCGCATCAAAGGCCAGACCGGCAAGCAGGACGGTTGCGGAACGGTCGGGATAGGCGGGAACGCCCTGCGCGAAAGCGGACAGGGGCGGCAGTTCGGCAACGTCCGCCACCAGTGCGAAGGCCGCCTTGTCCGCCTCTTCGACGATCGGACAGCCGCAGTGGAAACGGAGCCACGCTGTCGTTCCATCCTTCCGCAGGCCCGGAGAGAGCCAGAGCGGGGATTCCCCGTCGCACAGGGTCAAGGCGAGATCCGCCAGCACGGGCAAAAGGCCGTCCGGCACGGACTGCGGGAATACGGGCAGACGGCAAAGCCGCGCGGGACGGGACATGGCGTCGAGCACAACGCGGAATACCCGCTGCATATCGAATACGGGCTGAGAAAAGGCCGGCATCAATCTTCTCCTCGAACAAGCGTAAAGAAATCAACACGGGTAGGCTCGACGGCGGCGGCATCCTCCCGCACCCGGCGGGCGCGTTCCGCTTCCAGCGCTGGGAGCAGTTCCCGATCAAGGGCTTCCGCATAGCCATCCCGCTGCCAGAGGGCATCGTACAGGGCGGCAAGCTCGGCGCGGCGGGCGTCCTCGCCGAGAATCCACGCGTACCCGAGACAGCCGTCCTTCAATGAGACCACGCAGCGCGTCGCAAGCGCTTCGCCCACATTGAAGGCATCGCCGGTGTTGCCCACGCGGCCCCGGATCATGACCAGCCCGGTTTCCGGCCCGCGGACTATTTCGTAATCCGGCGGCGTAACGGCGGAGAGCCCCGCTTCGAGACGCTCCACGGATGCGAGGGCCAGCAGCCGCATCCTTTTTTGTCGAATGGTGTGAGACATCATGCTTTTTCCCGTGCAGTCTGTAGGTTGGCGAACGGAAGCCGCGCCACGGCGGAAAAGGGCCGATTGCGGTTTTCCTGTTTGAAAAGGGTCAGGGCATCGATACGGAGCGGAGCGTCCAGCACGCCCTCCAGCGCCTTGCGCAGGCCCGCGCCCACAAGCGCACGCAATCCCGCGTCGGCAATGCCGTCGGTCAGCGTGATGTGGAACTGGAACGAATCAAGGACGCGGTGGTAGCCCCACATATACAGGTTGCTGCGTTCCTCAAGGGACAGATGGCCGCGCCGGGCCACATCCTCGGTTTTCAGGGGAGCCCGGAAGGCATCCAGATCCATCACGCAGGCGCGCTCCAGAAAGGACAGCAGAGAGCACTTCGTTGAGGGAACGAGCGCGTAAAAGCCTTTTTCCTCCTTGCCCAGATAGGCGAGGGACAGGGACGGAATTTCAAAGGGAAGGAAGCGGGCCGCCACTTCACCCGTGGAGCGCAGCAACTGGCTGTCCATCCCAGGATGGCGGAGTTCAAAAGGCGCCTTGAGCGTCGCGTGCAACCCGTAATGGGCGGGAACGCGGGTGACCGCCTTCCAGAAAACGGGATCCACACCCGGAGGCGTCGCCTGCGGCACATTCAGGCCCCCAAGGGCATCACGGCCCAGCAGCGGGGTCACCACCTGATACAGGGCGTCGGCCACGGAAGGCGCGTAGTACACGGCATAGCGGGCAGGCATTACAGCACCCTCTTCCGCAGCTGCTGCGAGAGCATGTCGAAGACGACCACGACCAGCACGATGAGGGCCATGACGGCGCACGTCTGCTCGAAAGCGAAGCTGCGGATCAATTCCCACAGCACCATGCCGATGCCGCCCGCGCCGACCATGCCCACGACGGTGGCGGAACGCACGTTGGACTCGAAGCGGTACAGCGAATAGGAGATCCACAGAGGGAAAACCTGCGGGATAACGCCGTATATGACTTCCTCAAGGAACGAGGCCCCCGTGGAGCGCACGCCTTCGACCGGGCTCGGCTCGATGGCTTCCACGGCCTCGGAGAACAGCTTGGCGAGGACGCCCGTGGTGTGTACCCACAGGGCCAGCACGCCCGCGAAGGGGCCAAGGCCCACGGCGACCACGAACAGCATGGCGAACACCATTTCATTGATGGCGCGGGCGGCGTCCATGAGGCGGCGCACGGGATGGTAGACCCACCACGGCACGATGTTGTCGGAAGACAGGATGCCGAGCGGCACGGCGCAGACCACGGCGAGCAGCGTGCCCCAGATGGCGACTTGCAGGGTGACGACCATTTCCGTGGCGTACAGCCGCCAGTCCGTGAAATCGGGCGGGAAGAAATCCTTGATCAGCGTGAGGATGTTGCCCGACTCGGTAATCAGGGTCATGGGGCGCATTTCCGCCCCCCGCCACGACCAGACGAGAAACGCCAGTGTGACGGCCCAACCCACGAGGCGCAGCGGTTCCATAGGACGCTTGCGCGAAGGGGACAGAACAAATTCGGAACTCATGGCAATCCTTTCGGAAAACCGGCGGTACGGGCCCGCCGGGAAAAAGCGGCGCGGGAACCTCCGCGCCGCCGAGGCGTATTACAGGGACAACCTGTCGAGGGCTTCGTCAATCTTCTTGATGCGCTCGGCCTTTTCCGCCGCAGGCATCTCGGCGTTGGCCTCCAGCTTGCTCTTTTCGCGGAACAGTTCGAGCTGGCGGAGAGGAACGAGCTGGGCGTTGGTCGAAGGCTTGAACGGCCCCCACTGGAGTTTTTCGAGGATGGCCTTGGCGTGGGCCACATCACCCTTCACGCCGTACCCGAAGATGAAATCGGCGATCTTCTTTTTCGTGCTTTCGGGAAGGCTGTTGCGCCATACCAGCGGATCGCTCGGAATGAGCGGCGAACGCCAGATTTCGCGGATTTGCGCGGCCTTTTCAGGATGGGCGATTTCGAGGCGGCTGATGGCCTCGTTGTTGCAGGTCGCCACGTCCACCTGCCTGTTGGCGACGGCGAGCGCGTTGGACTCATGGTTGGCGGCAACCACGTTCTTGAAAATCTTCTTCGGGTCGGCGTTGTTCTTGGCGAACACGTAGTAGCCGGGCACGAGGAACCCGGAGGTGGAGTTGGGATCGCCGTTGCTGAAACGAAGCTCAGCCGCGTTCTTGAGCACGTCGTCCACGCTCTTGAGCGGGCTCTCCTTGTTCACCACAAGCAGGGAGTAGTAGCCGTCCGTACCGTCCGCCGCCGTGGTCTGGGCGAAAACGGAACCGTCGGAACGATCCACCATCTGGATGGCGCCCTTGTTGCCGATCCAGCAGAGATCGACCTTTTTGAAGCGCATCCCCTCAATGATCCCGGCGTAGTCCGAAGCGAAGAACGCCTTGACCTTGAAGCCGGTGGCCTTTTCCATGTCGGCGAGGAAGGGATCCCACAACTGCTTGAGGTTCTGGGAGGATTCCGTGGAGATGATGCCGAAGTTCAGGACTTCCGCAGCCTTGGCACAAACGGAACCGCCAAGGACGACGGCCGCCGCCGCAACGGCGATCAGGAAACGTGAAAACATGGCAAATCCTTGTTGTTGAGGTTTAGGCCACTTGAACCTGCGTCAGGGGCGGATTCCGCCGGATGTCGCTTTCCGGGCGGACAAACAGGGGGTCGCACTCCGTACCGTAGAGGCGCTTGAGGAAGGCGGGGGTCAGTTCCGCGCTCGGCCCGTCATACACGATCCGGCCATGCTTCAAGGCGATGGTGCGGGGGCAGAAGGACAGCGCGTAGTCGACCTGATGCAGGGTCACGAGCACGGTGAGCCCGTCCTTCTGGTTCAAATCGCGCAGCGTTTCCATAACATTGCGTGACGATTCCGGATCGAGCGAGGCAATGGGCTCGTCCGCCAGCAGGACGCGGGCGCGCTGCACAAGGGCGCGGGCAATGGCGGCGCGCTGTTGCTGCCCGCCGGAGAGGTTGGAGGTGCGCTGATGCGCCTTTTCCATGATGCCGACGCGGGCCAGCGCCTTGTAGGCAAGCTGGGCGTCCTCTTCATGGAAGAGGCCCAGCAGGCTGCGCCACAGCGCCGTGCGCGACAGCGCGCCGAGCATGACGTTGCGAAAAACGGACATGCGATCCACCAAATTGAACTGCTGGAAGACCATGCCGATTTCCGCCCTCATGGTTCGGATGTCGCGGCTGATCACGCCCTTGTCCTGAATGAGGTGCTGCGCGACCTCGATCCGCCCGCCGTCGGCGTCGCCGGGCATGAGCCCCGCGATATGGCGCATCAGGGTCGATTTCCCAGAACCGGACGAGCCGATGAGCGCGACCATTTCGCCGGGCTTGATGTGCAGGCTGACCCGATCAAGCCCCTTCCCGCCTGAAAATGTTTTGCTGAGAGTATCTATGTGGATCATGTTGAACTCCTCACTTGTCGTTGGGCGCATAGTGGAGGAGCCGTGTGACGCGGGCGTGTCCGCTTTTTGTCGATCATGGAGAAAAGAAGAGGCGGTTGTGCGGAGATTGTGCTACAAAGCAGAAGGCTCTGTCATGGCATGTGGTTGTTTTATTTCCATAATATAGTGAATATAAAGATTTTTATCCAGTTTTTCCATTGGCGGGATCCACAGTTAAGGCACTTTGTCGATTATTCCTTTGGAGCTTCAAGGACAAAACATCAACCATTTCCCATGCCACAGCCAAACAGAAGAGAGAGAGAGAGAGAGAGAGAGAGAGAGAGAGAGAGAGAGAGAGAGAGAGAGAGAGAGAGAGAATAAATCCTGAATAATAACGCATAGATCTAAAGCGCATACAAAAAAATCCCGCCCCGGACAAACCGGAAGCGGGGCTGAACATTCTTGATTGATGGAGGAACCTATCGGCAGAAAAAGGGCTTCACATGCCGCACCCCGAAACCGTGGAAACGGCCACAGGCCGGAAGGCGCATTTCCCCTCAATCGGTGTGCCGGATAAAGGGCTTGAGCAGCGGGGCCGACCAGTGCCACTTCACGGCAAGGATCAGCAGAAGCACCGCCGTACCCGCATAAGCCGTATCCATCCCCCACATATCATTGAGCAGATAAGCGAGGATCGGCCCGATCGCCGCGCCGAGATCCACGGCGAATGAGTACCACATCATGAATACCCGCCCTCCCCGCACGGACGCCGTATCCGAAGCTACGGAATCCGCTATCGTGGTCAGGGAAGTCCCTGTGAGCTGAATGCCGATCAGTACGGCAAGCCACAGCGGCAGAGGCAAATGTACGGCGACGAGCCCAAACAAGACGACCCCTGATGCCAGCGAAACCACCATCATGGAGCGCCGTCCGAAGCGGCGATCGGACAACACGCCAATCCCCGGAGCCAGCCACGGCTCCCATCCCCAACGGATGGCTTGCAGGACACCCCCAAGCGTTGCCGCGCCCACGGCCACCCCTCCGAACAGGGCGATGCTGCCCCCGAAATGGATACGGATAAGCTCGCTGAGCGTGGATGCGTACAGGCCCTGATAGATGAGCGCCACGATAAGCCCCGTCACCATGACCCACAGAACCGTGCCGTCCTTCCACAGCCACGTCAAAGACCGCTCCTCGGCTTGCGGGCCCGCCGGGACGCCGCTGTTCCCGCGCGGCACATACATAAGCCCAAGGACAATGGTTACGGCGGTACATACGCCGAACACCATGCAGGTCACGGAAAAACCGAGCCAGTCCGCGAAAATCCCGCCGAGGAGCATCCCCGCCAAGCTGCCGATCCGGTATAATCCGTTGTACAACCCCATGAAATAGCCGCGATTATCGTCTGACGATACATTCAGGATGCAATAGAAACCGCCGAGCCGCAGCAACGTCCACGAGATGCCCCACAGACAGCGCAGGAAAAGCCAAGCGATGAAGCCGTCCGCAAAGGCGTAGCTGAATGTAGTGATGGTGGCGAGAACCGTGGCGATGAAAATACCCGTCCGATCGCTGATATGGCGGTACAGCCAGCCCACTGTCGGATTGAGCGGAAGCCGCACCAAGCGGTTGACCGACAGGATAATGCCCACCTCCCACAAGGAGGACAGGCCCGCTTGGGCGAAACAGATGGGCAACACGATGTACAGCATCGAGTCGCCGATCAAGCAGGCCGCCGTGATCAATGAAATGACGATGACCTGCCGAGAAGCGCGTCCTTTCTCCGCCATATGCCACCCCTTTCCCTCTTGTCCCGGGCGGTTCTTTAGGGAACCCGTCATACCGGTCTTGTCACAGAATCGTAATATTGGCGTGTTAGAATCCAGTAGCGCTCTTTTTCCCAAACGGCAAACGATATCTTAAGAGGCCGCCCGGCCTCCCCCGTCCGGCGCTCCAAACGTGCTGAGCACACGTTGCAGGCTGACGGGAAGGACGCGCCCTCCCCGTACTCAGGCACCCTGCCCGTTCCTTCTTCCTTCCGGCCCCTACCCTCTTTCCACAAGCGGCATCCTTGGCAAGGCCGTCCCCCCTTCATAGTCCGCAACATGACGTATATTTTCAGAAAGCGGCATCCCTCCCGCAATCCTACAGCAATACGCATCATTGTATTACACAACAGAAGAGCCCGCACTCCCAAAAGAATGCGGGCCCACACAGGGGGGTTCCCCTATCTTCGTAGGCTACGGTTGTTCTTATTGCCAAGCAGAGCAACCCTACTAGGCGCATCGCCATTTTACATATAACCATTTGAAATTATTAAAAACAATCTTTTTATAATTCAAAAAACAGTTAAATAATCTCAATAGATTATATCTAATTGACGACACGACCTAGGGTTCCCCCTATCACCGCAGCCTAAGCTAAGGCTAGTGGATAAAGTTGGTGGGCGTCCACGGTTCCCGCACCGGATAGGGTACGATCCCTTTGGCAGCCTCAATGCACTTGATCAGCCATGCCATGTTGTCGCCCAGCGTCCGCATGATCTGCAGGCCTTCCTTGTCCTGCCTCACTTCGTCCGGCGTGTTGCCGTGCACGGAGTTCCAATACTGCGAGGACACGATGGGCATACAGGAAATGGTAAAATACTTGTTCAGGCGATCAAAAGCCGCGCTGGCCCCGCCACGGCGACAACTGACCACGGCGGCGGCAGGTTTGTAGGCATAGGCTCCGCTTTTCATATAGAACAGGCGATCCAAGAATGCGCACAGCGCGCCGTTGGGAGCCGCATAGTAGACGGGCGACCCCACGACAAGGCCATCCGCCGCCTTCAAAAGCCCTGAACACTCGTTGACCGGATCGTCATCAAACACGCACAACCCGGTTTCCCGGCAAGCGCCGCACGCGATGCACCCCCGAATGGGCTTTGAGCCGATATGCACGATATTCGATCCGATGCCGTTTTTCTCAAGCTGTCCCGCCACTTCGCTGAGGGCGGTGTAGGTACAGCCCTTCTTGTGCGGGCTGCCATTGATAAGAAGTACGTTCATAGCAATCCTCCTTTATTCCTTCATTAAGGGTATCTATGGAACAGGGAAAACTTCATTCGCCGGAGAAATCGCTCAGGACCTGAAGCAGGGAACACAGATTGCCCAGCCTGTCATCACCGAGGTATTCCCTGACTTCCCGCTGTGCCTCTTCCCATAGGGGAAAAGCTTCCTCCAGCTTGGCCTGTCCTTTTGGCGTCAGCTCCACCACCTTCTTCCGGGCATCGTCAGGATGCACGCCAACGGCAACAAACCCCGCCCGCTCCAACAACCCGATATTCCGGGTCGCCGTGGTCTGATCCATGCACAGCACCTTGCCAATATCCGTAATAAACGGCCGACGCATACAGGCGATCCGTTTCAGCAGCGCGAACTGTGTTCCCCGGATGCCCACGGGACGCAGGCAGCGATCATAAATCTGTGTAACAACACGCCCGGCTTTGCGGAGCTGCATACAGACGCAGACAGGAGAAGCATATTCCTTTGTGAAGGGCTCCATAGAAACTCCATGTATATGCATGAAAATAGCCCGTTCCCCCAAAACCGTCAATCATCTGAGAAATTCCTCAAAGGAAGAACTGAAACCGACGTTACCGGAAGGCAAAACTCAAGAAAATATGGTATGGGAATAGAATAAAATGTATATTTTCTATTTTTGGCTGTTACCCCCATGCAACTGCTAACAGCCACATCAGGTCAAGGCTATTTTCCTCCACTGGAGGAGCCTATGAGTAATCAAAATCTTTTTGGATAACGATTCGTTTCCCCTATTTCTTAGGAAGCCGACATGGAGAGCGACTGCATGAGTCCCTGAATCCTGATGGACAATCCTCTCGTAATCAGTTCTATCCTTCTCAGCGTATCCGGGGGAATGGCGTCAGGCGTAACAGGGCGAATCTTGGCGACCGTCCAGTGTTCTGAGTCCATGCCTCCCGCCTGCGCCGAGAGTGTTTCCTTCAAAATCGTTCCCATCGTTTTGGGAAACGAATCTTCATAAGCATCCTGTGCTCCGTCTTTTTCTTCTGAAATGACGCTCTGTCCCCCATCGGGGTGATCATTCCGTTTTTCCATTTGAGACGTACTCCCCTGCGGCTGTTCGGGTATCCATTTTTTGATGACGGATTCCAGCAACAGCGCGTGGCCAATCGCATCCTGTGTCGTCCGTGTGTTTGCATGAATCTTTTTGAGACAGGCATCCAGTTCTTTTTCAATTCCCGGACAGGCCGTAACCATCTCTTTTCTTGAAAGTGTTCTATTCTTTTCCACTTCAAAGCTATTCCAACTCCTCACGGTCAAAAGGATGTACTCCAGAACAAAAAAGGCCGGAGCGTTGCTTCCGGCCTTTTGTCTTTCTTTCCCAAAAAGATACGCAATGATGAAATCGAAATTTTTTCTGCATCCCGGAAAGTACTTTCCAAGCAGCGTTTCAACCCTCCAGTCTTCGATGATGTTAAAAAGGTGAAACTGCAATTTAGTGAGATTGGCCTTCTGAAGCAGTTGAAAATCTGTGTATCTAATATGTGCCGCTTCGTGGTCAACGTATCCCCTTGTCATATTGATATACATTTCATCAGTATCTGTTTTAAGAGAAGGAATGTGGATCGTTTTTCCATTCGTATAGGCTGTAGTTCCTCCTATTTCCACGGTGATGTTGTATTGCTTTCCCAGAATACAGGCCAACAAAGGCAGACAGGACATGATGTCTTTGGTCTTGAGCATGGCTCACCACAGTCCGATGTTGGGGATATTTGCGGAATGTTTTTTCGAAACGTGCACAAAGGGGACTTCTTCAGGGATGGCGTATTGTTGGCACACGGTAAACACGTCATTGGCGAGAAGCGCGTTCATGACGTCCTGAGGGGAATGCCCTTCGATGAGCCTCTGGCTGTGTTGCAGCATTGAGGACGGATCGCGGAGCATGGAGACAATACCCTGCAAAAGGAGGATGTCCTTTCCGGCGATATTGCCCTTGGCGGGTATGCTGTTGATGGCCGTCTGGATGAGGCTGGCTACCGGAGCTACGTGAGGCTCGATGAAAGTCAGCCCACAGAGCTTTTGGTGCAGGGTCCTGAGCGGGGAAAGGGCCTTGTGCGTCACCGTATCCTTCCCGGCGTAGACCTTTTGCCATATCTCGTTGGCTGAATTGGCTATTTCTTTGAACAGCGTTCCGGCAAGCCCCTCCACTTCCTCATTCAGTCCGGATTCGCTTACGGCATTGGGGTTATCGTGTTCGGTGAGCGGCGCGACTTTGTAAAGCTGCCACGAGAAGGACAGCCTTGAACGAACATAGTCCGACCCTACCGTGGATTCCCGGATGATATTTCCCCACTTGCAGTGCCTGGTAATCCAGTTCTCGATGGACTGGTCGTAATCGGCGAGAAACGCTTCCTTTTCCTGAAGGAACGTTTCTCTGATCCGGATCAATTCATCGATGATGTCCCCAGCCTTGTCTTCCGGGATGGCCCAGCCGGACATAAAACGGATGCCATGACGGTCAAGGTAGTTGAAGGCACGGGCCTTCAGGGTGGAGAATACCTTGAGGCTGTCGGGATCGGCGATACGCTTGCTCCCCAAAGAGGCAAGGTCTTCAGGGGGAAGCTCCGCACCTCCGAAATCTTCAAGGCACATCTTTTTTCGGGCGGACCACACGCTGATGTTGAGGTTCAGGGCCACAAGGCTGTCCAGAATTTTGATGTCGGAACGAATGGTTGTATTCATAGTTTCCTCTCTATGGTTAGAATGTTACGGCAAAGATACGCTGCACAAGTTCATGGAGCATCGCTCTCGTTGGCCGTGTGGCTTTGAATGCGAGGGCACGATCCAAGGCATAGGAAAGCGGCTCAATGCCCTGATTGGCCAGCGGCTGGAACTTGAGGGCAAGATTGGCCCAACGGATGAGGGTTCTGGTGGAAAGGGTCACTTCGATGGTATTTTCATAGGAATCGGCATCGCCCATGAAGAGTTTCCGAACTTCATTGGCGAAACTGACCATGTTCGAGGCGACGTGTTCGGGAAGGTTCGGAAACTGTCGGGACAGAAGTTCCTTTTCCGTTTCAGGCGTGGGATAGCCGACTTTGCAGACCATATACCTGTCGAGCAGCGCAAGGTTTTGGCGAATGGCTCCCTGATAAAGCCCCGTGTCGTCACCGCCTCCGTTGGTGTTCGCTGTACACGCAATTCGGAACATTTCATGCGGGGAAATGACCTCTCCTCCGTTTTCCGGCAGACACAAAGGCGCACCGTCCAGAACACCGTTAAGGCCAACGGCAACTTCAGGGGAAAGCAAGTCTGCCTCATTGATCAAAAGAATTCCCCCGTACCGCATGGCAAGCGGCAATGGACCGTATTCATAGATCATGCTGCCTTTTTGTAGGGAAATGTGACCGCACAGGTCGGCAAACTCCAGCCGTCCGTGCCCCGTCACTTCAAACACGGGGTAGTTCAGCCGTGCGGCAAGCTGCTTGATGAGCGTCGTCTTCCCGCATCCAGTAGGACCATACAGATACAGGGGATCAAGGTCGTGCATAAACCAGACAACCACATCCCGTGCCGATTCATGAAAAATGTAGGTCGGATCAACGGATGGGGTGTACGAACACGCCTCTTTGTAACCTTTGACAGCTTTTCCTGTTGGCGTCCCCGTGAAGACCTGTCCGGCATCAAGCTGCGCCGGAACGAGGGAGGCCAATTCCTTGAACAGATTCTGATTCATGGTTTTCTCCTTTGAAAATAAAAAATCCCGGCCTCTCCGAAGAGAAACCGGGATATTCATAGGCCGTTTTACAAAAACTAGAAGCCGATAACCTTCAATGCCTGTGCTCTGTACATCCACAGGTACATCGGCGTATCCTGAAACGATTGGAACATGCATCTGATATAGAACCGCTTCGCTTGCTCATTTTTCGCCTGAACAAGAAAGAACGCCCACGCAAGCTCATTGCGGAGCGAGCGTCGAAGGGCATCAAAAACAAGCAGAGAACCGATATGTTGTCGCTGAAATGCGTTGGAAACGGCAAGCCTCCCCAGCAGGATGGAGGGAATGTCCTGATACCGGGGAAGTGTCTTTCGTGTTTCCTCCGGAAGTCGATCCAAAGCTACGGATGCCGCGGCAAGAGTATAGTATCCAATTATTCTTTCAGGATGTTCTTCCTCCATAGCAACAGTGACTATTGAGAAACCACGTTGGGCATCCTGACGGGCCTGCTTTTGAAGGTAAGTGTCCAATGCGGTATTCCCGCATGAAAACCCTTTTCTGTCATGCGACTTGGAAAGCAACGAAAACAGCAGGTTCATACACTCTTGACCTTGCCCCGATATTCAGAAGCTATCTGCTTCATGAATTCAGTAGGCTCCTCACATGATTGCGTACGAAGAGCCTCAGCCAGCACAGCCTGATCCTTCAGCGTCAATTCAATTCGCGTATGCGTGGAGATGACCTTTTCCGCTTTTTCAAGCATGGCGGCAATCAGAAAATCCGTAAGGCTCCGTCCTTCAAGGGAAGCAGCCATTTCAACCGTTGACGTGAGAAGGGATACGAATGTCGAATCGTGATGTCCGGGAAGAGAATTGTGTCATGGAATGCCTCCTATTAAAAACAATACGGTTTAAAACCGTATAGGTCAATTCCGAACTGCATAGAGCCTCTCAAAGGGGTCTCCCTGTTTTTCGTACCTTGCTATGAGCATCTGGGCTTCCTGCTCTCCCAACAGTGCTTCAAGTTCCTCATTCAGCCGTTTTCGATCCAGCGTTACTCTCCCGTTCTGCGGAATCACCCGGAACGTATGGTTTCCTGTGTTGATCCACTCTCCTTTGACCGTATGGGAAAGCTGGTAGGCGGCTTTCAAACGGGATTCCAATTCTCCGATCTCTGCTTCAATGGATTTTTTCTGTATTTTCAGCTTCATAAACTGTGCAATGGTATCCTCCCACTCAGGATGTGAAGAACCTTTGAAGTGCGGACAATCCTTCCTCCAGAGACACGATGGACACAGGGGGGAAAGTCCCTGTACCGTTTGAATCGTGTTTAGGTTCAGTAGGTTATCTCTCAGCACAATCATGGTTTCCCAGAACTCGGAAGCCATGTCCAAACACCGGGCGATATCCGTATCTTCAGGAAGAAACGGACCAAAGGCTTTTGCATCGCACATGGAGAGACAGAGAACCCATCCTTGAATGTCACAAGCTGAAGCATCGGGAAGGGATACTCCAAGGCATTCATTACACATTTCAGGGAACGTCCTGTGGTGGAGGACTTCCCCCGTATCCTGTACGAGGTTAAAGACGGGTAGATTCCAATAGGCTTTGAGCAATACCGTCCGACCGCCGATCTGCATGGCGTAGCTCTCAGAAAGTGTTGTCGGCAGCCTTACGGTGGATTTGACTTCCAAAATTCGTACTGTTGGCTGGAGTTAGTCAGCCACCAACGTGAAATCCAGATGGGCCTTGATAGGAACCTCTCCGTATCTGCTCTCAATTTCCAGTTGAGACAGGGGGAAGAAACAATATCCCATGAGAGCCTGACGGACACCCTTCTCGAACCAGTGCCCCCGTCGGAGGAGCAACTGGTGTTTGAGAGCTTCGGCTGTATTTTTATGTTCAGTTGTGTAGAGCTTGGTAGCCAGTGCCGCCCGTGGGCAGTCCAGCATCTTGGCGATATCCGATAACCCAACATACCGGGATCGATCCCCAAGCCGATTAGCCGTTCGCTGTTCCGCATCCCGTTCCAGTCCATAGCAGAGGATTTCTAGCAATCCTTCCGCTCCCGTATTTCTGATTGTTTCGGCCATCCATTTCTCCCGTGCTGATAGCAAAAACAGAAAGAGCCGCCCCATCAAGGACGGCCCTTCCTGCTATGCGACTACTTCCACCAGATTCTTCGTTGCGGGTTCCAGTGAAACCCTGCCGCCGAGAGCTGTTCCATTTTCGCCGCCGTGTTTCCTGTGACGAGGATACACTCCCGACCATCCTGTGCCGGTACGATTTCGTATGAAACTCCATCCAGACGAGGCAGCTTGGAAAGTCCTTCTGACGTTCGATTTGAGGGTGGTGAAATCTTTTTTGCTTGCCTAGTTCATCCTGAGTCGTTTTGTCTCTCTGTGGGGCGTTTGCGGCTTTTTTCTGTCTCTGAGGACGGTTGAACTTGTCTGAAGCAAACTCTCCATTCGTATCTTCCTCCGTTACGATGCCAAGCATGGCCGAAAGCGCGTACCTGCGCATATAGGTCATGCTGATACCCACTCCTTGGGGATCGGCCTTGGGCAGGGGAACCACCGCAAGGCTCGACTGCCATTGTCCTGACTCCACGTGGGTGAGCTTTGTGACCAACCCAAGATACCCCGGTTCGGCAGGAACCGGATACTGACAAAGCCAGATGCCGTTGAAAGCAAGGCGTCACGGCACGAATCCATGACGCTGTTGAGGGTGGCGTACTTGCTTTTAGTAAAAAGGTTATTGGCATCCTTGGTCGCCGGTTGGAGTCGTTCCTGAACTTTGATGAGTGCCTGCGCCAGCTCGCGTATCTGATCCGAACAAAATGATTCCATCTGTTCCTCCTGAACATAAAAAGACCTGCCCGAGTCTTCCGGACAGGTCTTTTTCAAGAAAAAACTACCGATTCAAAATGGTAATATATAGTTAAAATCATTTCACAAATAAAAAGTCATTTTCTTAGGATACTGACGAAATGGGAAACGAGGCTGACTACTTCTTCCTGTTTTTCTGCCGGAAGTGGGCTGATGATGTCGGCAATGCTGTCAGCTCGTGCTCTCAGCGAATCGTTTTTTTCTCGAAAAAGCTCCGCAACGGAACACTCCAAAACCTTCGCCATCTCTTCAATTCGGTTAAATCTAGGGGCAACATACCCATTTTCGATACGTGACAGAGCGTCTGGAGCCATGTCCAGATGATTGGCGAGTTCGATTTGTGTCATCCCCAAAATTTTCCGTCTCTCAACGATGGAATTTCCAAGTATTTTAGCGAGTCGCTGTACTTCACGTTCCGCCACGTTGTACTCCTTTTTTGGATAAAAAAGAGTACGGTAGCGGTTCAGACCTTGAAATGTAATTTTATTACATCTATAATGTAATAAAATAACATCTATAATGAAACCAGTTTGTCGATGGAGGCCAAATGTTCAAAAAAAGCGTCATAACCTGTTTGTGTTTCATGTTTTTTGTTCTTTCACTTCCTCAGCAGGGGTACTGTGCGGAACAAAATTATATTCTGTTTTGTCGTACATTTAACGACAAATGGGAGCCCATCGACCCTTCTGAGACTTTCGAAACCAATGTCGTCTCATGGATCGCCCAAGGAGAAAAGTCATTTGAAACACCTCGTATTATTATAAGCCTTTATAAAAAAGTAGGTGCTGAAGAGCGATTGTTAGAACGGAAATCCATGGATGTCCGTCCTGTCTGGGACACGACCGGTGTCCGTAATATGACTCTCCCAGAAGAGGGCACCTACATCCTTGCCCTCGACAAACCTGATGGAACCCCAATCAGCAGTGGAATGTTCACCATCAAGGCAATGTCCATTTCTGGCTCTCCGCTTCCAGAGGAGACTCTGGGGACGACTCTTGCAAAAATCTTCAACAAGTATCTGCCTAAAAAATAATATTTCTATGGAGGAGTTATGAAACGCTATTCCCTTTTGATTATTCTCGGTGCCCTGTTCATGTTTTGGGGAAATGACTCTTGGGCCGCTCGGACGACCCGTGACCTCGTTTTTGATGATGAGGAACCGGCTCAGACTCAGGCTATGGAAAGTTCCGGTAAGCAAACTACCGCATTGAAGACGACCATGCTTCTGAAACGTGACGGCACAACCAGCACTGTCCTGCCAAGCCATGAATTTAAGTCTGGAGATAGTGTCAAGCTTGTATTTACACCCAATATCGACGGTTACGTCTATTGGCTCGCCAAAGGAAGTTCGGGGAACTATTCCGTACTTTTTCCCTCTAAAGCAAATATGGACAACGCAGTACAGCGTAATCAGGAATATACTATTCCCCCAAAAGGAACATTCCGCTTCGATGATACTCCTGGAAATGAAGAATTATTGTGCATTCTGTCCGCAGAGAAATTGCCGGACATGGACAAAGCCATCGCTGAAGCTGACACAGCGCAGATCAATGCACAAAGCAGTACGCAGCTTGCAAAGCTTGAAGAAAAAAATACTCCAAAGCGTACGACTCGAGACCTCGTCTTTGATGATGAAGATGAAGGAGATGTAAATACAAAACAGCAGGTTGCGCCGAAAGGAGAGCCTTTTGTCGCGCACTATGTACTGACTCACAAATAATTTTCCATCGAAAACTGTACGGGGAAGTCATACTTCCCCGTATTGGAGACAGCATGTTCCGATTCGCCGCTGCGTTTTTGGTATCGTTTATGTTGTGCACAGCCCCTGTGCAGGCGGCTGGTTTTGAACAAACCTTCAAAGAAGCGCAGGCGGCGTATAAGACGGGGAAATATGCCGATGCAGCGAGGCTTTTTGTCCAGACTGCGGACTTGTTGAAGAAGGCAAAAAAGACGGCAAAGGCTCAAATGGTTTTGGGCAATGCCGCCATCGCCTACATGCAGGCTGAAGATTACGCTTCTGCCGTCACAATTTATGAAAACCTTTTAAGCAATCCCGGAAAAGCCGATCAAAAAATTCTGCTCAAATCATACAAAAACCTTGTTATCTGTCATTCCCATCTTGAGCAGCATGCCCTGAAAATTCAGACTTTGGAAAGGATGATGCAGGCTCTGCCCAAATTGCCAAAGGCAGAGCTCTCCAATGTCTACGCTCAAATGGGGGATGCCTATCGCGCACTGGAAATCTATGCGCCTGCCAGTGCCGCTTACGATAAGGCTGCCCACCTTCTGCCACAAGATGCCGATCCTCGCGTTCGTGGAAGGCTCCTGACAGCAATGGGGCTTTGCCAAGGGAATTTAGGCGATTTCGCCAGCGCTTCCGAGAGTCTGACTCAAGCAAAAGAACTTGCGGCCCGTATCAGTGAACCACTCACTCTCGCAGAATCCGGCAGCAACCTTGGCATCCTTTATTGGGAAAGAGGTGACTACCCTCAGGCGTTGCAACTCCTGAATAATTCACTTGAGACGGAGCGAAAAAATACACTGCGCCGTAATGAAGGCGTCGATCTCAATAACCTTGGTCTGGTTAAAAAGAGCATGGGATATTTTCCCGATGCCATGCGTGCCTTTGAAGATGCACTAGCCATTGCCCGGGAGGTAGGTAATGTCAAAGATGAAGCGATCGCACTCTCCAACCGCGCCCTCCTCAACCGCATAACAGGAAAACTTTCGGAAGCACGAGCCGACTATCGCGCAGCGCTGGAACTCTACGAACGTACGGGGTTCCAAGAAGGCAAAGCCGGTGCCCTCCTCGGTGTGGGAAAAATTGCGGAACGGGAAGATCGGGACTTGGAGACGGCATTGAATTGCTACCGGGAAGCATTGGATATCTATAGCCAGCTGCGCCTTCCACGAAATCAGGCTGAGGCATTGCTTCAAATAGGCGGTGTATTCAAACAAACGGCACTTCCAGGAAGAACCAGCCGAGATCTCGTATTCGATGATGAACCTGCTGTTCCTAAAATCGACAAAACCGAAGCTCTTGCAGAAGCCGAAAAAGCCTATCAGTCAGCCTTCCAGCTTGCGGAACAGGTCGGCTCCAAAGAAATGCTCTGGGCGACTCACCAGGGATTGGGTTTCTGCGCTTTTCAAAAAGGGCGGCCTGAGGAAGCCCTTGAGCACTACACACTCGCCATCAATCTTGTGACGGCCATGCGCACGAGCCTCGAAAGCGTTGAACTTCTCGGCGAGTACATGGCGGGAAAAGAGGATCTTTACAGTGAGGCTATGGAGGTCTGTGCCCGTCTGCATGAAGTGACGCAAGATGTCAAATATCTTGAGATGCAAATACAATTTGATGAAACCCTGCGCAATGAAATTCAAAAGGCCAGTGCGGCGCTTGTCCAAATGGAATTTGCAGACGCCAATAAACAGAAACTATATGACAAACTTGTAGCTTTAGGACGGAAACAAGCCAAAGCTGAATCGAGTGTACCTGTAGTGGCTCCAGTGCCGGCAGACGCCAGCGAAGAAACCAAGCTTGTCCATAAAATAAAAACGGAAGAAGCGAAGAAGCAAAAGGCTATCGTACAGCAGTTGGATCAGGACTACCAGACACTGCTTGCCGAATGGAAAGAAAAATATCCGGGCGATGCCGTTATTTTTGAATCCAGTGCCCGGCTAGATATTCCTAAAATCCAACAGGCACTTTCGGACGATCAGATATTGCTTCATTACATGCAATTCACTGATCAATTGATTATTGTGTGTATAAGCAATGATAAAGTAGATAGTAGGATCATAAATGTTTCACAAAAAGAATTGAATGATATAATCCAGAAAAAATTTTTAGTAGAATATATAGAAGGATATGGTCGTAACGATGACAATCAAAAAGAAGAACAATATTTAAACAAATCTATTTCTATACTATCTAATCTATATACATATCTTATTAATCCTATTCACGATTTAGTTTTAAATAAAAATAGACTTTATATATCTTCAGATGGTTTTTTAGCACAAGTACCATTCTGTGC